>NZ_JAEN01000005.1:0-221917 GCF_000518925.1 Paracoccus sp. J39
AACCCCGAAGGGTTCGCTCGACTTGCATGTGTTAGGCCTGCCGCCAGCGTTCGTTCTGAGCCAGGATCAAACTCTCAAGTTGAAAGCCACCGAAGCAGCTATCCTTGACAGAAGAACCTTGCACATCTGTCACCCGCGACTAGCGGGTGATCATCTCTGCTTGTCGTTCCACAAAACGTGAACCGTCAAACAGTGAAGCTGACACCTGGATCATCGGGNTCCCCCTACCAGGCCGATATGCAAACTCCCTCGCCGAAAAACGACCAGACCGCCCGCATATCCCTTCAGATATACCATAATGTCAAAAAGCAGAGGAAACAAAATCGCGGAAGATGCGTCATTCGCTTGACGCCCCGTCCGGTCAGTCATTCCCAGATTGTCTCGGTTCCGCTCCCGCTTCCCCGTCCCGTCCGACGCTGCCGTCGTTCGGTGAGCGGGTATCTAGACCCCGCAAAACAAACCCGCAAGACCAAAAATAAAGAAAAATGACAGAAGAAGGTAACTGCCCGTAAAGTAAGGGAAAATGGGGAAAGCCTCCGTGGGTCGCAGGGCCTCGGTCTCTTCGAGGGAAGCTTCCTGCTCGGCGCCGATTCTGCGCGCATTGCTCTGATAGCGCGGGAAACCGCAGCTTTTGCTGGATAGCGGCGGCGGAACGGGCGGCGGGGCATGATTCTGGCAGGAAAGAATCCTGTCGGGATTCGCAGAATCGGCCACCGGCCCCATGCGACGCTCCGGATATGGAGCGTCCTGCAGGGACGGGGGGCTCCGCCCCCCGCCCTTCCGGCCCCTGGACGGGGCCGGAAGGGCGTCCCCCGGAGTATTTGGGAAACGGAGAAAGCCGGCAGACCCGAAGAGATTCAGTCGGGGTGGAACTCCGGCTTGCGCTTTTCCAGGAAGGCCCGCATGCCCTCGCGCTGGCCTTCGGTGCCGAACAGCCGGTGGAACAGCCGACGCTCCCAGGCGACGCCCTCGGCCAGCGACAGCTCCTCGGCCCGCATCACCGCCTCGCGCGCCAGCCGCGTCGCGGGCCGCGAATAGCCGGCGATCTGCTTCGCCGCCGCCATCGCCTCCTCGACCACCTGATCGTCCGGCACCACACGCGCCACCAGCCCGGCGCGCAGCGCCTCGGTCGCGTCCATCATCCGGCCGGTCAGGTGCAGGTCCATCGACAGCGCCCGGCCGATCAGTTTCGTCATGCGCTGCGTGCCGCCCATGCCGGCGATCACGCCCAGCTTGACCTCGGGCTGGCCGAATTTCGCGCCCTCGCCGGCGATGGCGAAATCGCACATCATCATCAGCTCGCAGCCGCCGCCCAGCGCATAGCCGTTCACCGCCGCGATCTTGGGGGTGCGCGTGGCGGCGAAGCGGTCCCAGGTCGAGAAGAAATCGGCCTCGACCATCTCCTCGGCGCTCTTCTCGGCCATTTCCGAGATGTCCGCGCCGGCCGCGAAAGCCCGCTCCGAGCCGGTGACGACGATGGCGCCGACGCCCCTGTCGGCATCCAGCGCCTCGGCCGCCGCCGTCAGCTGCTCGGCCAGCGCCGAGTCCAGTGCGTTCAGCGCCTCGGGCCGGTTCAGCCGGATCAGCGCCACCCGGCCCTCCCGCGTGATCTCGATCAGTTCAGCCATGCTCCCCCCTCACAGGTTGCGGGCGATGACGAGGCGCTGCACCTCGCTCGTGCCCTCATAGATCTGACAGACGCGCACGTCGCGATAGATGCGCTCGACCGGGTAATCGGCCAGGTAGCCATAGCCGCCATGCAGCTGGATCGCCGCCGAACAGACCCTTTCCGCCATTTCCGAGGCGAAAAGCTTGGCCATGCTGGCCTCGGTCAGGCAGGGCTTGCCGGCCTCGCGCAGCATGGCGGCGCGCAGCACCATCAGCCGCGCCGCGTCGATCTGCGTCGCCATGTCGGCGAGCTTGAAGGCCACCGCCTGATGCTCGATGATCGGCCGGCCAAAGGTGATGCGTTCCCGCGCATAGGCCAGGGCCGCCTCATAGGCGCCGCGCGCCATGCCGACCGCCTGCGCGGCGATGCCGATGCGCCCGCCCTCCAGGTTCGACAGCGCGATCTTGTAGCCCTCGCCCTCCGCCCCCAGCCGGTTCTCGACCGGCACGCGCATGCCGGTAAAGGCCAGCGCGCAGGTGTCCGAGCTGTGCTGCCCCAGCTTGTGCTCGACCGAGACCACCTCGTAGCCCGGCGTATCCGTCGGCACGATGAAGGCGGAAATCCCCTTCTTGCCGGCCGCCGCATCCGTCACCGCAAAGACGATCACCACCTTGCCGTTCTTGCCCGAGGTGATGAACTGCTTGGCCCCGTCGATGACGTAATGGTCGCCCTCGCGCCGCGCCTTGGTGCGCAGGTTCGAAGCGTCCGAGCCGGCATGCGGCTCGGTCAGCGCGAAACCGCCGATCCACTCGCCGCTGGCCATCTTCGGCAGGAAGCGCGCCTTCTGTTCGTCGGTGCCGAAGCGCAGGATCGGCACGCAGCCGACCGAGCTGTGCACCGACATGATGGTCGAGCATGCCCCGTCCGCCGCCGCGATCTCCTCCAGCGCCAGCGCATAGGCGACCGCGCCGGTCTCGGACCCGCCATGTTCCTCGGGCACCAGCATGCCCAGAAAGCCCAGTTCGCCCATCTCGGTCAGCTCGGCGCGCGGAAAGGCATGCTCGCGGTCGCGCTGCGCCGCCCCCGGCGCCAGCCGTTCGCGCGCAAAGTCGCGGGCAGCGTCGCGGATCTGTTCCTGTTCCTCGGTCAGCATCATGGCATCCTCTCGATGGCCACCGCCGTCGCCTCGCCGCCGCCGATGCACAGGGACGCGATGCCGCGCTTGCCGCCATGCGTCTCCAGCGCCGCCAGCAGCGTCACCAGCACCCGCGCGCCGGATGCGCCGATGGGATGGCCCAGCGCGCAGGCGCCGCCATGCACGTTGACCACCTCATGCGACAGGCCAAGATCGCGCATCGCCGCCATGGCGACCACCGCGAAAGCCTCGTTCACCTCGAAGAGGTCGTAATCCGAAAGCGCCGTCCCCGTCCGCTCCAGCAGGCGCCGGACCGAGCCGATGGGCGCGGTCGGGAACAGGCTGGGCTTGTCGGCATAGGTCGCGTGCCCCAGGATGCGCGCCCGCGGCACCAGCCCGCGCCGCTCGGCCTCGGATGCCCGCATCAAGACCAGCGCCGCCGCCCCGTCCGAGATCGACGAGGAATTCGCCGCCGTCACCGTGCCCCCCGGCCGGAAGGCGGGCTTCAGCGTCGGGATCTTGTCCAGCCGCGCCTTGCCCGGCTGCTCGTCGGTATCCACGACCGTCTCGCCGCCGCGGCCCCTGACCGTCACCGGCGCGATCTCGCCCGCGAAATGCCCGGCGGCAATCGCCTTCTGCGCCCGGGTCAGCGAGGAAATCGCGAATTCGTCCTGCGCCTCGCGGGTGAACTGATAGGCTTCCGCGCAATCCTCGGCGAATGTCCCCATCAGCCGGCCCTTGTCATAGGCATCCTCCAGCCCGTCCAGGAACATGTGGTCCATCACCTGGCCATGCCCCATGCGATAGCCGCCGCGCGCTTTGGGCAGCAGATAGGGCGCGTTCGACATGCTCTCCATGCCGCCCGCCACCACCACCTCGGCGGAGCCGGCGACAATCAGGTCATGGCCCAACATCGCCGCCTTCATGCCCGAGCCGCACATCTTGTTGACGGTCGTGGCCCCCGCGCCCAGCGGCAGGCCCGCGCCCAGCGCCGCCTGCCGCGCCGGGGCCTGGCCCTGGCCGGCGGGCAGCACGCAGCCCATGATGATCTCGTCCACCGCCTGCGGGTCCAGCCCGCCCAGCGCCGCCTTGATCGCGGTCGCGCCCAGCGCGGCGGCCTCGACCCCGGCGAAATCGCCCTGGAAGCCGCCCATCGGCGTGCGGGCCGCGCCCGCGATGACAATCGGATCGCTATCCATGATGAACCCCCTTATTTCGGTGCCATGCGCAGCGCGCCGTCCAGCCGGATGACCTCGCCGTTCAGCATCTGGTTTTCGACAATATGGCGCACCAGCGCCGCATATTCCGCCGGATTGCCCAGGCGCGGCGGGAAAGGCACATTGGCGCCCAGGCTGTCCTGCACCTCCTGCGGCAGCCCGGCCATCATCGGCGTGGCAAAGATGCCCGGCGCGATGGTCACCACCCTGATGCCGTGCCGCGCCAGTTCCCGCGCCGCCGGCAGGGTCAGCGCCGCGACGCCGCCCTTCGAGGCTGCATAGGCCGCCTGCCCGATCTGCCCGTCATAGGCCGCGATCGAGGCGGTGTTGACGATCACCCCGCGCTCGCCGCCCTCGCCCGGTTCATTGCGCGCCATGGCATCGGCGGCCAGCCGCAGCATGTTGAAGGTGCCGACCAGGTTGATCTGGATGGCGCGGGCGAAACTCTCCAGCCCGTGCGGCCCCTCGCGCCCGACGATCTTCTCGCCCGGCGCCACGCCGGCGCAGTTCACCGCCACGTCGATCCGGCCGAAGGCCTCCAGCGCCGCGGCCACCGCCGCCTCGCCCTCCGGGCCGCTGGTCACGTCGGTCCTGACAAAACGCGCCGCCTCGCCCAGTTCCGCCGCCATGGCCGCGCCAGCCTCGGCGTTGACGTCCAGCAACACCGCCCGCGCGCCCGCGCCGGCGGCCATGCGCGCCACCGCCGCGCCCAGGCCGGAACCGGCGCCGGTGACCAGAAAAACCCTGTTCTCGATCTGCATGATGTCCTTACTCCCGGGCCAGTTTCTCGACTTCCGCCTTGCGCAGGATGAAGCGCTGGATCTTGCCGCTCGGCGTCTTGGGCAGGTCGGCGACGAAATCGATCATCCGGGGATAGGCATGGGCCGACAAGCGTTTCTTGACATGCTGCGCCAGTTCCTCGCGCAGCGCCTCGGTCCCCTCGGCCCCCTTGGCCAGCACGACGAAGGCTTTCACGATCTCGGTCCGCTCGGGGTCGGGCACGCCGACCACCGCCGCCTCGACCACCGCGGGATGCTCGATCAGCGCGCTTTCCACGTCGAAGGGCCCGATGCGATAGCCCGAGGAGGTGATGACATCGTCCGACCGGCCGATGAAGCTGATCGACCCGTCCGGCTCGAACTCCACGCTGTCGCCGGTGCGGTAATAGCCCCCCGCCAGGGCCGGCGTCGCCTGGTTCAGATAGCCCGAGAACCACATCAGCGGCGAGCGTTTCATGTCGATGGCCAGCACGCCCGGCTGGTTCGGCCCCAGCTCGTTGCCGTCATCGTCCAGCACCACCACGCGATAGCCCGGCATGGCCAGGCCCGCCGAGCCCGGACGCACCGGATGCTCCAGCCCGTGATGGTTGTTCACGCACATGCCCATCTCGGTCTGGCCATAATGGTCGTGGATCGGCACCGAAAGATGCTCGCCGAACCAGCGGATGATCTCGGGGTTCAGGGGCTCGCCGGCGGAACTGACCACCCGCAGCTGCCCCTTGACCGCCGCGGCCGCCTCCGGCCCCGCCGCGATCAGCAGCCGGTAGGCGGTGGGCGAGCCGGCAAGGCTCGTCACCCCCATGCGCCCGATGATGCGATAGGTGCTCTCGGCGGTAAAGCCGCCCTCGTAGAAGATCGTCGGCTGGCCCAGCAGCAAGGGCCCGGTCAGCGCGTAGTAAAGCCCGTAAGCCCAGCCCGGATCGGCGATGTTCCAGAACACGTCCGTCTCGCGCAGGTCGATGGCGTCGCGCATATAGGCGCCGAAGGCCAGCAGCGCCCGCAGCGGCACCGGCACCCCCTTGGGCAGCCCGGTGGTGCCCGAGGTTGACATCATCATGAACAGGTCCTCGCCGCGCCGCATCACCGGCTCGAATGCGTCCGAGGCCATGGCCAGCGCCGCGCGGAAATCCACGTCGCCCGGCGCCAGCGGCGCCTCGCCGCGCAGGGTGGCGACCAGCGGGCAATCCTCGACCTCGTCCAGCTTGGGCCGCTGCGCGGCATTCGTCACCACCAGCTTGGCGCCGCTGGTCTTCAGCCGGTGCTCGATGGCCTTGGGACCGAAGGCGGTGAACAGCGGCTGATAGACCGCGCCCAGCCGCCAGGCGCCCAGCACCGTCGCGACCAGCTCGACCGTGCGCGGCAGCAGCCCGGCCACCACGTCGCCCGGCCGGACGCCCTTGTCGCGCATCAGGTTCGCCGCCCGCGCCGACAGCGCGCGCAGATCCTCGAATGTGTATTCCGTCAGCGCCTCGTCGGCCGAGAGGCAGCGCAGCGCCACCCGATCCGCGCCGCAACGGCGGTCGCAGCATTCGACGCAGGCGTTCAGCCCGGTCTCCAGGTCGCCGCGCAGCCCGGCGATGGCGTCCTCGATGCGGAATTGCGCCACGGCCTGCTCATAGCCGGGCCGCGACCGGGACAGGGTCGTCGCAGACATGTCTTTCCTCCTCAACTCTCCCGCATTCCCGCGGGCTCCTCGAGTTCGGCGGCAGCTTAGCGCCGGATGCATTGCAAACAATGACATTCGCGGCCAGAATATCTGATCGGTTTTGCAATACGGCCGCCATGGAACGCCGCACCATCTCCCCCGGCTTCGTCGAGGACGCGCTGGACTGCCTTCACCGCCGCGGCATCGACCCGGCGCCGCTGCTGGCCCATGCCGGCATCGCGGCCTTGGGCGAGCCGGTCTCGAACCTGCAATACGGCAAGCTCTGGCTCGCCATCGCCGAGCGGATCCGCGACGAGTTCTTCGACGAGGCCGCCCGCCCCATGCGCCCCGGCAGCTTCCAACTGCTCTGCCATGCGGTCCTGCATGCCGGCACGCTGGAGCGCGCGCTGCGCCGGGCGCTGCTGTTCCTGTCCGTCACCCTCGACGACCCGACCGGCACGCTGCGCCTGCGCGACGGCCAGACCGAGATCGTGCTGGGCGACGCCGGCCCGCCGCGCCGCGCCTTCGCCTATCGCACCTATTGGCTGATCCTGCTGGGGGTGATGTGCTGGCTGATCGGCCGCCGCATCCCGCTGATGCAGGTCGATTTCGCCTGCCCCGCACCGGAAAACCGCCGCGACTACCACCAGTTCTTCGGCGCCCCGGTGCATTTCGGCCAGCCCGCCAGCCGCCTGACCTTTGCCGCCAGCTACCTGTCCCTGCCGACCATCCGCAGCGAAAAGGCGCTGGAAACCTTCCTGCGCGGCGCCCCCGCCAATATCCTGCTGCGCTATCGCCACGACCAGGGGCTGTCGGCGCGGATCCGCGCCCGGCTGCGCGCCGCCCCGCCCGAGGACTGGCCCGATTTCGACCGCCTCGCCGCCGAGCTGCGCCTGGCCCCCGCCACCCTGCGCCGTCGCCTGCGGGCCGAGGGCCAGGGCTTCGCCGCCATCCGCGCCGAGATCCGCCTGATGCGCGCCCGCCAGCTTCTGCGCGAAACCGCGCTCAGCGTGGCCGAGATCGCCGCCCGGCTCGGCTATGGCGAACCCAGCGCCTTCCACCGCGCCTTCCTCAAGCTCGCCGGCACCACGCCCGCCGCCTTCCGCCGCGACGCGCTCAGCCCGCCAGCACCCACAGCCGGAACCGCCGCCCGCCGGTGATCTCGCGCGCCAGCCCCAGGTCGCGCATCCGCGCCAGCAGCCGCTCGGCGGTGTCGCGGCTGATGCCGGCGCTTTCCTCCAGCATCGCCGCGCTCAGCAGCGGATGCGCGGCCAGCGCCCGGACCACCCGGCCCGGATTGTCGCCCTTGATGCGCGCCACCGCCGCCAGCGCCCGGGCCTGCCACTCCGCCACCCGCGCCAGCTCGTGCCGCGCATCGGCGATGCCGGCCGTCACCGCCGCCAGATGCCCCGCCATGCGCTCGGCGGGCGTGCCGGCATCGACCCAGACGGCGCGGCCATGCCGGCCCAGCGGCACGAAGCGCAGCGCCTCGCAGCCCGCGGCCATGTCGCGCGCCGTCCAGGTGGCGGGCTCGGCCAGCAGCTCGGGCGCCGACAGCCCGCAAAGCCGCCACAGCACCCGCAGCGCCGGGGCCCGCGCCAGCGGCTCCAGCCCCGAGACCTGCGCCGCAAGCTCGCGGAACTCGCCGACGGCGGCGTCGAAATCCTGCCCCGTCGGCCGCAGCGCCAGCAGGTCGTCCAGGCCCGAGACCTCGGCCCGGTGCAGGCCCAGAAAGCCGCGCAGGTCGCGCGGATCGCCCTGCCCCTCCAGCCGCCGGATGCCCCAGCGCGCCAGCCGCATCGCCTCCAGATCGGCGCCGGCCCGCGCCTCCATCAGGTCGCGGCCGATCTCCTCGCGGCGCAGGGGCGTGCCCTGGGCCCAAAGCATCGCCTCGACCTCGACCAGCGCCAGCCGCCGGTTGGCGCCGGCCCGCGCCTCGGGCTCCAGCGCCGCCAGCGCGCCCTCCAGCCGCCCCAGCGCGAAGGCCGCGCGCGCCAGATCGGCGGCCAGCCCGGCCTGGGCGGAAAGCCACGCACCCGCATCAAAAAGCTGGCGCACCCCCCGTGTTCCGTGATATTCCATGTCCGAAGCGGATGGCATGTTTCCCGACCTGCAAGCAATCTTATCCGCAGAATATCCCCATTTTGCGGATCACTGGAAGGGGGCTTTCCAGCCCCCCGCCGCACCCCCTTTTCCGGCCCGGAAACCCGCGCCCTCGGGGGCAGGATCTTCCCCGCGGGGAAGATCAGTCCAGGCTCTCCAGCATGGCGCGCACCGCCGCCTCCAGCTTGCGCCGGTCCACGGCCGAGAAGTCGCGCGGCAGGCGGATCTCCAGCCGGCCGTTCGAGGCGGTGCATTTCGCGCTGCCATGTGGCTGCTGGATCTGGAAGCTGACGCGGGCCTTGCCGGCCGGCACCGACGGCGCCCGGCTGCGCGGTGCGGCCGGGCCCGCCTCGCCATCGCCCCCCTGCCCCGCATAGCGCCGCAGGATGTCCAGCTCGTCCCGGATCGAACGCGTGTCCCAATCCTTCAGCTCGGCCCGGATCGCCGCCGCCATGCCCGGCACCTCGTCCAGCCGCTGCGCCAGCGCCAGCCCCAGCGCGCGCGGGATTTCCGGCGCATACATCAGCGACTCGCCAAGCGCCTCGATCACCCGGATGAAGCTGCGGATATAGCTGCGCTTCTGGTAGCCGGCCGACTTGAACAGGATCGCCACCGCCTTTTCCGGGTCGTGCTCCTCGGTCATCGGGTCCATGGCGTAATGCAGCGCCAGCTGCGCCATCTCGGCGAACGAGATGTCCTTGCGCACCATGTTCTCGTCGACCATGCGCCGGTAAAGGCTCTCCAGCTCGTCGCCGCGGGCCGCGATCCCGGCCGGAATCCGGCCCCATTTCTCGGCATCGCCGGTCTCTTCCAGCAGCTGGCGATAGGCCGACAGCCGGCGCCAGCCCTGGATCAGCTCATAGCGGCCCTCGCCCGCCGGCTCGACCCGGATCGGGTTCGACAAGCCGATCTCGCGGATGGATTCGACCAGTTCCGACAGCTCGTAATCCGGCCCGGGCGCACGGTCGCGGATCAGCTTGCGGGTGTCGATGGCATCCAGCGGGATCATGTCGGTGATCAGCCCGGCGCGCTTCAGCCGCACATGCTCCTGCGCCAGCGCATCGTTTTCGGCGCGGATCTGCGCCTCCAGCCGGGCACGGTCGCGGGTGGATTCCGCCGTCTCGCTGATCGCCGTCGCCATCGGACCGCGGCGATGCTCCTTTTCCTCCTTCCCCGCGGGGAAGGTTTCCGGCGCCGCCTCGGCATCCGGCATCTCGATCTCGAACATGCGGCGCTTGCGGGTCATGCCTCATCCTCCAGCTTGTCCCAGGCGGCGACGACATGGGACTTGAACTCCTCATAGGCCTGATCGAAGGTCGCCCGCGCCCGCCGCCAGGTGCCGCGCGTCATCTCGCGATAGTCGATCTCGTAGATCGAGGACAGGAAGCGTCCGGATTGCTCGACCGCACGGGTCAGCTCGATCGGGTGCTGGGCCATGTGATTGCCGAAGACCTGCTGGAAGGCGCCATACATCGCCTGATGCAATTCGTTCGAGGGCTCGAAGCGGGTCATCAGGAAGCGGATGTCGGCAAAGGCCTTGGGCAGCTTGATCTTCCCCGTGGGGAAGTTCTCGAAACCATGCGACAGGTCCTCCAGCGCCTCGGAAAGCTGGCCGATGAAGCTGGTGGTCGAGTCGTATTCCCAATAGCCGGGGCCCGAAGGGATATAGAGCATGTCGGCGGCAAAGACGGCATTCATCGACTGGTAGCCGATGGCCGGCGGGCAGTCGAACAGGATCAGGTCATAGGCATCGTCCGCCAGGCTGTCGAGGAAGCGCGACACCGCGCCGAAGAAGGTCCATTCCGGGTTCAGATGCCGATACTGGGCGCTGGCGAACTCGACGAAGGCGGCATTGGCGCAGCTCGGCACGATGTCGATGGTGGACCAGGCGGTCGGCTTGATGAAATCGGCCGGGCGCAGCGTGCCAAGCCCCATGGCGCGGATCGAGGCCGGCAGCTTGCGCTGGGGCAGGGCGGTGCCGCTTTCCGCGCCGCGCGCGGCGGCGTTCATGCGGTCGGTCTCGCGCTCCAGGTCGCGGGCCATGATGCCCCAGACGGTATGGTCCTCGCCGACATCGGTCAGGCCCATGGAATGGCTCAGCGTCGCCTGCGGGTCGAAGTCCACCACCAGCACCCGATAGCCGTCCAGCGCCGCGGCATGGGCGAAGTGCAGCGCCACGGTCGACTTGCCGGCGCCGCCCTTGAAATTGGCGATGGCGGCGCGGAAGGCGCGCTTGCCCTCGGGCCGCCAGGGCATCAGCGTCTTGCGGTTGATGCGGATGCGGCGGCGCAGCTCGTTGATCTCGTCGAGCGAGAACCAGCGCTGGCGGCCGTCCTCCTCGACTTCCCCGAGGGGAAGGTTCGGCTCGGCCGCCAGCTTGCCGCGGAAGGTGGACTGGTTGATGCGGAAGATCAGCTCGGCGACCTCCCAGCTGGAAAAGCGGCGCAGGGTCTTCTCGTTGGCCGGGCTGAAGGTCTGGCGCCGGATCCAGCCCTGCATCTTCAGCGATTGCGCCTGCAGCTTGGCGAGGTCTTCATGCGTGTACATAGGATGCCTGTATTGATAGGACGCAGATTTTCTTCCGTTTCGCTTTTACGCCGGATTTGCACTTTTGGCAAAAGGCGTTTTCATTGACCGTGCCAAGATGCGGAAAATCCCGGATTTCCCGGCCCCCGCCGGCGAATCGCCCGGCGAATCCCCTGGCCGGACCCGGCCGGACGCAAAGCCGGAAATGGGGGACGCCACGACCCGGAGCGTGCCGGAATAGGGGACAAAACCGCGCGATAGGGGGACGTTCAGGATGTCCCGCTATACCATTGATACCGTTTTTTCTTTGATGATTTGGGCCGGAAAATCGGCCCGGCTGGGAATCGCTTGACAGAATCGGATTTCAGGACGCAAATACGAAACAGATGGCGAAAAGCGTTTCAAACGGCACCAGACCGACGCCGTCATCCGGGTTCTGACCCAGCAGGCAGGGCCCATCGGGCAGAGGAAAGGCAGCCGGACGCATCCGGGGGCAGGAGCAGACATGCAGGTGATCCGTGCCGTCGGCCGAGAGGCCGCGGCCAAGAAATACGATTTGCTCTCGGCGATGATGGCGCACGGGCTGGCCGGCGACAAGCATCGCCAGCGCCTGGTGCTGCGGCTGATGGCACTGATCACCACCCGCTATAACTGGCAGCGCGACGAGCTGACCATCGGCCAGCGCGAGATCGCCCGGCTGTGGTGCGTCGACGAGCGCACCGTCAAGCGCGAGATGGCCAAGCTGCGGGCGCTTGGCTGGATCGAGATCAAGCAGCAGGGCGCGCGGGGACGGGTCTCGGTGCTGCGGCTGAATCTTGAACGCATCTTGTTGGATACAAAGGCGGAATGGCCGAATATCGGCCCGGATTTCGTCGAGCGCGTCGGCGGCCAGCGCGCCGAGCCGGCCAGTAATGTCGTGCCGCTGCACCGGCCCGAACCGATGCCGGCAGAGGGGCTGTGGGCCGAGGCGCGGGCCCGGCTGGCCGAGGAGGATCCGGCGCTGTTCGACGCCTGGTTCGCCGGGCTGATCGAGGCCGAGCGGACCGAGACATGCCTGACCCTGTTCGCCCCAAGCCGCTTTCACGCCGCCTATGTGCAGACGCATCTGCTGGAGCGGCTGCGCATCGCCGTGCAGCGCAGCGACGGGCGCGTCGGCAAGGTGCGCCTGATCGGTCCCTGAGCCGCGCCGCGAATCGCTCGGCGCTGTAAGCGGGCTGTAAGCCTGACCCTGCTAAGACGGTCGTGCAGAACGCAAATGCAGGAGAGGGAATCATGCGTCTTGTCACTTTGATGCTGGCCATTCCGGCCTTGGCGAGCCCGGCCGCCGCCCATGACCGCTGCACTGTGCCGCAGGAGCAGCGCCGCCCGGCCACTGCGTTGCGCGCCGAACTGACGGCCAAGGGCTGGACCGTGGGCAAGATCGAACTGGAGGAAGGCTGCTACGAGGTTCGCGGAGAGGACCAGACCGGCCTGTCGGTCGAAGTCCTGTTCGATCCGGTCAGTTTTCAGGAAATCGGCCGGGATGATTGAACAGGCGGCGCGCCTCTGGTGGAAGGCGCGCGCCGCGGCTCCGTGATCGTTTCTGAGAATAATAGATAATATATATGGATTAACAAAGCGCCTCCGGCGGTTTTATAGATATCTCCACATGAGGCTTAGGGAGGTATCCATGCCCCAGCAAGCGCGCCGCGCCGCCGAGATCTATCACCAGCCGCTGATGGACCTGCTGTTTCAGGCCCAGACCGTCCACCGGGCGCATTTCGACCCGAATCTGGTGCAATGCTCGAAGCTGTTGTCGATCAAGACCGGCGGTTGCCCCGAGGATTGCGCCTATTGCGCGCAATCGGCGCGCAACGGCTCGGAACTGTCGGCCTCGAAGCTGGTCGAGGTGCAGCGGGTGCTGGCCGAGGCCAGGCGCGCCAAGGAAGCCGGGGCCACGCGCTATTGCATGGGCGCCGCCTGGCGCTCGCCCAAGGAACGCGACATGCCCGCCGTGCTGGCGATGATCCGCGGCGTCAAGGCGCTGGGGATGGAGACCTGCATGACGCTGGGCATGCTGGACGCGGACCAGGCGCTGCGGCTGAAGGATGCGGGGCTGGATTACTACAACCACAATATCGACACTTCGGAACGCTATTATTCCGAGATCATCACCACGCGGACCTTCCAGGACCGGCTGGACACGCTGGACCGGGTGCAGGCGGCGGGAATCAATGTCTGCGCCGGCGGCATCGTCGGCATGGGCGAGACGGCCGAGGACCGCATTTCCATGCTGGAGACGCTGGCCGGGCTGGAGGTGCCGCCGCAATCGGTGCCGATCAACATGCTGATGCCGATGGCGGGCACGCCCCTGGCCGATGTGCCGAAGCTGGACCCGATCGAGATGGTGCGCACCATCGCCACGGCGCGCATCCTGATGCCGGCATCCTATGTGCGGCTCTCGGCCGGGCGGTCCGAGATGAGCGACGAGATGCAGGCCATGTGCTTCCTTGCCGGTGCCAATTCGATCTTTGTCGGCGACACGCTGCTGACCGCGGGCAACCCGGGCGAGGACAAGGACGCGGTGCTGTTCGCCAAGCTCGGGTTGCGCGCCGAGGTGCTGGACGCCGCGTCCGAGGGCTGTGCGGCATGAGCTTCCCTCGGCACGCGGCGGCGCTGGAGGCGCTGGCGCAACGCGGCCGGCTGCGGCGGCTGGCGCCGGCTGCGGGGCTGGATTTCGCCTCGAACGACTATCTTGGGCTGGCGGGGTCGGACCTGCTGGCCGGCGCGGCGCGGGATGCGCTGGCGCGCGGCGTGCCGGTCGGGGCAGGGGGGTCGCGGCTGCTGCGCGGCAACCATGCCGAGCATGAGGCGCTGGAGGCCGAGGCGGCCGCGTTCTTCGGCGCCGAGGCCGCCTTGTATATGGGCGGCGGCTTCCAGGCCAATCAGGCGATCTTTTCGGCGCTGCCGATGCAGGGCGATCTGGTGCTGCATGACGCGCTGGTCCATGCCAGCGCGCATGAGGGGATGCGGCTGGGCCGGGCGGAATGCCGCGGCTTTGCCCATAACGACACGGGCGATGCGGCGCGGGTGATCGCGGACTGGCGCGCCTCGGGCGGGCGCGGCCGGGTCTGGATCGCGGTCGAAAGCGTCTATTCGATGGAGGGCGATCTGGCGCCGCTGGAGGCGCTTGCGGCATTGGCGGCGCGCGAGGACGCGGTGCTGGTGGTGGACGAGGCGCATGCGACCGGCGTTTTCGGCCCGCAGGGCAGGGGGCTGGCGCATGGACTGGCCTGCCCGCTGGTGAGCCTGCATACCGGGGGCAAGGGGCTGGGCGGCTCGGGCGCGCTGGTCTGCGCCGACCGGGCGCTGGTCGAGACGCTGGTGAACAAGGCGCGGCCCTTCATCTATGCCACCGCGCCCTCGCCTTTGTCGGCGGCGGTGCTGCGCGCGGCCTTGCGGGCGCTGGCGGAGGTGCCGGCGCTGGTCGAGGGCGCGCGGGCGCGCATGGCGCTGGCAGCCGAGGCGGCGCGGGATTGCGGGATCGCGGCGCAGAGCCAGATCGTTCCGGTACTCGTCGGCGAGGATTTCCGGGCGCTGGCGATGGCCGCGGATTTGCAGGCGCGGGGCTTCGACATCCGCGCCATCCGGCCGCCCACCGTGCCGAAGGGGACGGCGCGGCTGCGGGTCTCGGTCACCGGCAATGTCGGGGCGGGGGATATCGCGGCGCTGTTCGCGACCATCGCGGCGCTGGAAAGGGCGGCGGCATGAGCGCGGTCGTGGTCGCCGGCACCGATACCGGCATCGGCAAGACCGTGTTCAGCGCCGGGCTGACCCGCGCGCTGGGCGCGAGTTATTGGAAGCCGGTGCAGGCCGGTCTGGAGGAGGAGACCGACAGCGAGGTCGTGGCGCGGCTTTCCGGGCGTCCGGTGCTGCCCGAGGCCTATCGGCTGCGCCTGCCCGCCTCGCCGCATCTGGCGGCCGAGCGCGAGGGGGTTGAGATCGATCCGGCGCGGCTGGCCTTGCCCGCGGTGGCCCCGCTGGTGGTCGAGGGGGCGGGCGGGCTGATGGTGCCGCTGACCCGGCGCCTGCTTTATCTGCAGGTGATCGCGGGCTGGGGGGCGCCGGTGGTGCTGTGCTGCCGCACCGCGCTTGGCACCATCAACCATGCGCTGCTGTCGCTTTGGGCCCTGCGCGCCGCCGGCTGCCGGGTGGCCGGCGTGGCCTTCATCGGCGCGGAGGCCGAGGACAGCCGCCGGGTGATCTGCGAGATCGGCGCGGTGCGCGACCTGGGCCGGCTGCCGGTGCTGGAAAGGGTGACGGAGGAGGCGCTGGCCGATGCCTTCGCCGGCATCGACGTGGCGGCGATCCGGGGGGTGCTGTGATGGACGCGGCGTTCGACCGGCGGCACCTGTGGCATCCCTATTCCTCGATGCGCGATCCGGGGCCGGTGCATGAGGTCGCGGCGGCCGAGGGGGTCTGGCTGGAACTGGCCGATGGCGCGCGGATGATCGACGCCATGTCGTCATGGTGGGCGGCGGCGCATGGGCATCGCCACCCGAAGCTGGTCGGGGCGATGCAGGCGCAGCTGGACCGCCTGCCGCATGTGATGTTCGGCGGGCTGACGCACGCCCCGGCCGTCGGGCTGGCGCGGCGGCTGGTCGCGATGCTGCCGGCGGGGCTGGGCCGCATCTTTTACAGCGACAGCGGCTCGGTCGCGGTCGAGGTGGCGCTGAAGATGGCGGTGCAGGCGCAGCTTGGGCTGGGGCAGGCGGGGCGGGTGGCTTTCGCCAGCGCCCGCGGCGGCTATTACGGCGATACCTGGAAGGCGATGAGCCTCTGCGATCCGGTGACCGGGATGCACCGTCATTTCGGCGCCGCCTTGCAGGTGCAGCATTTCGTGCCGCGCCCGCCCATTCCCTTCGGCGCGGAATGGGACGAGGACCCGGCGCGGAACGGGCTTGCCGCGGTCGAGACGCTGTTTGCCGAAAAGGCGCATGAGATCGCCGGCTTCATCGTCGAGCCGGTGGTGCAGGGCGCGGGCGGCATGTGGTTCTATCACCCGCGCTGGCTGGCCGGGCTGCGCGCGCTGTGCGACCGGCACGGCGTGCTGCTGATCCTGGACGAGATCGCCACCGGCTTCGGCCGCACCGGCACGCTTTTCGCCATGGAACGCGCCGGGGTGGTGCCGGATATCCTGTGCCTCGGCAAGGCGCTGACCGGCGGCATGATGAGCTTTGCCGCCACCGTCGCGTCAGGCCGGGTGGCCGAGGCGATTGCGGAGGGGCCGACGCCGGTGCTGATGCACGGGCCGACCTTCATGGGCAATCCGCTGGCCTGCGCCGCGGCCTGCGCAAGCCTCGATCTGCTGGCGGAAGGCGCATGGCCGGGGCAGGTCGCGGGGATCGAGGCGGGGTTGCGCCACGGCCTTGCCCCGGCGCGCGGGTTGTCCGGCGTGCGCGATGTGCGGGTGCTGGGCGCCATCGGGGTGATCGAGACGCAGGCGCCGGTGGACATGGCGCGCGTGCACGGGTTCTGCCGCGAGCGCGGGGTGTGGCTGCGGCCCTTCGGGCGGCTGCTTTACTGCATGCCGCCCTTTGTCGCCCGGCCCGAGGAGGTGGCGCGCATCTGTGCCGCCATGGTCGAGATCGCGGGCTGGCGATGAGGGCGGAATGGCTGCGCCGCACGGGCGCCGAGGAGCTGATCGTGGTGCTGACCGGCTGGGCGGTCGGGTCCGCGCCGCTGCGGCATCTGGCCGGGCCGGCCGATGTGCTGGTGCTGTCGGATTACCGCGAGCTGACGCCGCCGGACTGGCCCGGCGGCTATGCGGCGATGGACCTGGTCGCCTGGTCCTTCGGCGTGGCGGCGGCCTGCCATTTGCCGGATCTGTGGGGCTTTCGGCGCAAGGTGGCGGTCTGCGGCTCCTGGGCGCCTTGCGACGACGATCTGGGGATTCCGCGCGATATGGTGCGCGCCACGGCGGAGAATCTGTCCGAAGCCTCGCTGCGGCAATTCGCGCGGCGGGCGGGGTGTCCCATGGCGTCGGGCGGCGCCGATCTGGCCGCGCTGCGCGAGGAGCTGGAGGCGGTGATGGACCGGGACAGCGGGCGGGACCCCGGCTTCGACCGCATCTGGCTGGGCGCCGCCGACCGCATCTTTCCGCCGGAGAACCTGCGCCGTGCCTGGTGGGGCGGGCCGGTTGCGCTGCTGGATTGCGGGCATAATCCCTTTGCGCAATGGCGCGACTGGTCCGAGGTGCTGGCATGAACGCGCTGGCCGGGCGGGTGGCGCGGTCCTTCGCGCGCGGCATGGCGACCTATGACGGGGCGGCGCTGGCGCAGCGCCGGATTGCGGCGCGGCTGTTCGCGGCCTATCGCCGCGCCGCGCCGGGGCATTGCCCGGCAAGGGTGCTGGAGGCGGGTTATGGTTCGGGCCATCTGACCCGGCACCTGCTGGGGTTGCGGCCGGCGCGGCTGTGGCTGAACGACCTGGCGGCGCCGGAACTGCCGGGCGTCGCGGCGGGCTACCTGCCGGGCGACGTGGCCGAGGTGGCGCTGCCGGGGGCGGTGGAGCTGGCCGCCTCGGCCTCGATGATCCAATGGGTTCCCGATCCGGCGTGGGTCGTCGGCCGGCTGTGCCGGGCGGTGGCGCCGGGTGGGTATCTGGCGCTCTCGGGCTTCGCGCCCGGACATTTTCCCGAGTTGCGCGACCTAGGCAGCCGGGCGGCGGCGCCGTCCTATCTGACCGGGGAGGAGATGGCGGCGCTGCTGCCGGCGGGCTGGCAGGTCCGGGGCGCGGGGGAATGGCGCATCGCGCTGCATTTCCCCGGCGCGCTGGAGGTGCTGCGGCATCTGCGCGCCACCGGGGTCAACGCCTGCGCCGGGCAGATCCGTTCACCCGGGGCGCTGCGCGATTTCATGGCGCGTTACGAGGCGCGGCAGGGCGGGGGGCGAGGCGTGGCCCTGACCTATGTCGCAAGCTGGCTGGTGGCGCGAAAGACGCCCTAGCCGTGGATGGCGAAGGCGTCGCGCTGCTTGTCGCCGCTGCCGGGCACCGGGCGGCGGCCGATCCAGCGCACATGCCGCGCCAGCGTGGCGCAAGCCAGGTCTACCTCGCCCTTGCGCAGCGCGGCCAGGATGGCGCGGTGGTCGTGGTCGGTGCGCGTTTCCCAGTTCGACTGCCAGGCGGCGAACAGGAACCGGGCGCTGGCCGCATGGAGGTCGTCGATGGCGGCGAGCAGGCGCGGCATGGCGCAGGGGGTCAGGATCAGCTTGTGAAAGCGGCGGTTCGCCGCCTCCCAGCTGCGCACGTCGCGCGAGGCGTCGCCGGCCTTGGTCGCCTCTTCCGCCGCGTGCAGGATCGCCGGGGTCAGGTGCGGCGCGGCGTGGCGCAGCGCGAGTTCCTCGAGCGCGGCGCGCATCTCGGCCACCTCCTTGACCTCGGGCAGGTCGAAGGCGGCGACGCGCACGCCGCGGCGCGGTTCGCTGATCGCCAGGCCTTGGGCTTCCAGCCGGCGGAAGGCCTCGCGCACCGGGACGTGGCTGGCGCCGAATTCCTCGGCGATATGGTCCTGGCGCAGCCGCTCGCCCGGGCCGATCTCGCCCGATACGATCCGGTCGGCCAGCACGCGGCTGATGCGGACCGCCAGGGTTTCTTCCGTTCCTGCGCTCATGGCGGCATGGATAAGCCGGGGGGCGGGGATTGTCGATAAGGCTTCGGGGCCGTTTCAGGGCAGCCGCCAGCGCGCCAGCGGAACATGCCGGCCCAGGCCCTGCAGGCTGTCGATCAGCACCAGCTCGTCCACGCGCCAATGCACGGGCGGCACGGCGATGCCTTCGGGCGGCAGGGGCTTGCCATAGGCCAGGGTCACATGCGGGGTGACGCGGTGGCGGGCGACGGCCAGCCCGGCGGCAGCGAGGCGCTGCCAGAGCGTCTGGCACAGCGCGTCCGGGGCGGGGTTTTCCTGCTGGCCGACCAGCACCAGCGGCCGGTCGCGGCGGCGCGGCGGGCCGAAGGTGGTCAGCCGGTCCAGCACCAGGTCGAAGGCGGGAAAGTCGAGCCCGTCGAGCGGCCGGCCAAGCGCCTCGGCCATGCCCGGCGCCAGCTGCGGGGTGCGCAGCACCGGCAGGATGGTCATGTGCAGCGTGGCGCGGCGAAAGCGGTCGCGGCGGTTCGCGAGGCGCCAGGCGTCCTCGATCTGCGCCGCCATCCCGGGCGGCGGGATGGCGACGAAAAGCAGGAAATGCTCGCGGGGGATGTCCTGCGGCCTTTCCTGCGTTTGCGGGGCGTCGGTCATCGCGGCCTCCCATGGCTGCCGCCATGCTAGGCCAGATCGCGGCGGCGGTCAGCCCGGTTCCGCGATCAGGATCACATGCAGGAAGCCGGGGCCGTGGGCGCCGCGCACATAGCTGCCCTCGATATCGGTGGTGCCGCTGGGGCCGGTGATGAGGATGGCGTTGCGCGGCACGGTCTCGGCCGAGAGGCGGGCGGCGTAGTCTTCCAGATAGGGCAGGAGCGTGGCTTCGCGCAGCAGCACGACATGGTGCAGCGGCAGGAAGGCCATGAGGATCGGGTTTTCCGGTCCCGAATGGATGACCAGCGAGCCGCTTTCTGCGATGCCGTGCAGCGCGAGGCCGAGCGCGGCGGGCTCATCCGGGGCGATGCCCGGATGCGGGGCGAGGCCCGACCAGTCGAGCGCCGCCAGGTCCGGCGCGGGCTGCATGGCGAAGCGGGGCGGTAGGCCATGGGCGTCGAGATAGCGGGCCATGGCCCGCGGCACCTCGGCCAGGCTGGCCACGCGGTCGATGCTGGTGCCGAGCGCGGTCGCCTTCTGCGCGAAGGCGTCGGGCAGGCTCGGCGCGGCCAGGCGCGGGCGGGCGATGTCGGCGGGGTCGAGCAGGGCGGCGGCCTCGTCCGCGATCTGCGCCGGCGGCTTGCCGGGGCCGAGGGCCGTGCGGATCGCCGAGAGGATGCGGGTGCGGGCGGTCATTTGCGGCCTTTCTGCCGGGCGCGGTATTGGTCCATGAAGCTTTGCGCCGCCGGGCGGGGCAGGTTGCGGTGATCGGTCCAGCCCCCGGCCAGCGGCAGGCGCGCGATCCAGCCGCCCTTGCCGAACAGCCGCATCAGCGGCAGGCTGATGCGGGTGGCGAGGCGATAGAGCCGGGGGCGGCGGGCCAATTGCGCCCAGATCCCGATGCCGGCGCGGAGCGATCCGGGCTCCAGCCCCTCGCGCCAGCTGCGGCGGCGCCAGGCGCGCAGAAGGGTGGGCAGCGGGATGCCGACCGGGCAGACCTCGGCGCAGCGGCCGTTCATGGTGCAGGCATTGGGCAGGTCGCGGGACGCCGCCAGCCCGTCCAGCACCGGCGTCAGCACCGAGCCCATCGGGCCGGGATAGGTGCCGCCATAGGCATGGCCGCCGATCTGGCGATAGACGACGCAATGGTTCATGCAGGCGCCGCAGCGGATGCAGCGCAGCATCTCGCGGAACTCGTTCGCCAGCATCTTCGTGCGGCCGTTGTCGACCAGGACGATATGCATCTCCTCGGGGCCGTCGGCATCGCCGGGGCGCCCGGGGCCGGCGTGGAAGGTGGTGTATTGCGTCATCTCGCCGCCGGTGGCCGAACGCACCAGCAGGCGCAGCAGCGCGAAGGCATAGGCGGTCGAGGGCACCAGCTTCTCGATCCCCGCGGTCACGATATGGATGCGCGGCGGCGTGGTGGTCAGCTCGGCATTGCCCTCGTTGGTGACCGTGCAGGTGGCGCCGGTATCGGCGACCAGGAAATTCGCGCCCGAGATGCCGATATCGGCGGACAGGAATTTCTGACGCAGCACCCGGCGGGCACTTTGCACCATGGTCGCCGGGTCCTCGGCGGCGGGGGGCGGCTGGTGACCGGCCTTGAAAAGCTCGGCCACCTGTTCGCGGGTGCGGTGCATGGCGGGCCAGATGATATGCGAGGGCGCCTCGCCCGCCAGCTGGATGATATGCTCGGCCAGGTCGGTCTCGACCCGCTCGATGCCGGCATCGGCAAGGGCGTGGGGCAGGCCGATTTCCTCGCCCAGCATGGATTTGGCACGGGTCACGAGCTTGGCGTCGGCGGCCAGGCAGATGCGGGTGACGATGGCGCGGGCCTCGGCATCGTCGGCGGCCCAGTGGACCTGCGCGCCGCGGGCGGTGGCGTTCCGCTCGAACAGTTCCAGGTAATGGTCGAGATGGGCGGTGACATGGTCCTTGATCGCCTTGCCGCGGGCCCGGGCGGCTTCGAATTCCGGGAAGGCGGCGACGGCGGCGGCGCGCTTCCTTTCGGCATTGCCGGTGGTGCGGTCGATGGCGACCTTCAGCACCGGGTCGGCCAGGGCCGCCCTGGCGCGGTTCTTGAAATCGGGCAGGGCGCTCATGATGCCTCCTCGCCGATGGCGGGGCCATCCGCCTGGCCGGCCAGCACCTCGACGGTGTGGAAGCAGCGCGTCTTTGCGCCGCGGCGGTTGAGCTTGCCGGCCATGTTCATCAGGCAGCCGAGATCGCCGGCCAGCAGGATCTCGGCGCCGGTCTCCTCGATGGCCTCGGCCTTTTCGGTGACGATGGCGTTCGAGATGTCGGAATATTTCACGCAGAAGGTGCCGCCGAAGCCGCAGCAGACATCGTTGCCGGGCAGGCCGCGCATCTCCAGCCCTTCGACATGGCTGAGCAGCGCGCGCGGCTGGGCGGCGATGCCAAGCTCGCGCAGGCCCGAGCAGCTGTCGTGATAGGTGGCGGAGGCATTGAGCCTCCGCCCCGCGGGCGCGTAGCCCATGACATCGTAGAGGAAGCTGGTGATCTCATGGGTTTTCGCCGCCATGGCTTGGGCGCGGGCGGCCCAGTCCGGGTCGCCCGCCAGAAGGTCCGGGTAGCCATGCACCATGGTCGCCGCGCAGGAGCCCGAGGGCAGGACGACATGGTCGTAGCCCTCGAACGCCGCGATGGTCTGGCGGGCCAGATGCGCCGCGTCGCGGTCGTCGCCGCTGTTCAGCGCCGGCTGGCCGCAGCAGGTCTGGGCCTGCGGCACCTCGACCACGCAGCCCGCTTCTTCAAGAAGCTGGAGGGTTGCGAAGCCGATCTGCGGGCGGATGGCGTCGACAAGGCAGGTCACGAACAGACCGACCGTCGGTTTTGGCTCTCCGGTCATGGGCTTTCCCCTAATTGGTCACGGTGGCCGGCACGGAACCGCGGCTGCGCGACATGAAGAACAGCACCGCGGCGGCCCAGATCGCGGCGGCGGCCCACCACATCAGGTTGCCGGTCAGCAGCGCAAAGCCGATCAGCCCGCCCTGCACCACGTAATAGGCCATGGGGATCAGGGTCTGGCGGATGATCGCGCCCTCGCGGTCGGTCAGGCCGACAGTGGCCGAGGCGGCGACGACGTTATGCACGCAGATCATGTTGCCCGCCGCGCCCCCGATGGCCTGCAGCGCCACCACGGTGCCCGCGCCCGCAGCCCCCAGGCCGATCTGTTCGGCGGTCGAGAACTGGAAGAGCGAGAACATCATGTTGCTGACCGTGTTCGAGCCGGCGACGAAGGCGCCCATGGCCCCGATCAGCGGCGCGAACATCGGCCAGGCATCGCCCACCACCGAGGAGACGCCCTGGGCCAGCACGATGGGCATGCTGGCATAGCTGTCCGAGGCCGAGTTCAGGAACACCTGCACCATCGGCACCGCCAGCAGCAGCGCCGGGGCGGCGGCGATCATGGTCGTGCCCGAGGATTTCAGCGCCCGCCCGTAGTCGCGCCCCGACATGCCATGCAGCACGAAGGTGAACAGCGAAGCCAGGATCAGGATGGTGCCGGGCAGGAACAGCACCTGCACCGAGGCGTTGATGCCCGAGCCGAACAGGTCGCGGAAGGCGATCGTCATCTCGGGCGAGGTGAGCCATGCCTTGATCGGCGCGATCGAGCGGGTGACGACCAGCAGGGCGACGACGAAGACATAGGGCGCCCATGCCTTGGCCAGCGGCATCACCGGCTTGTGGGCGTTGTGATCCTCGAGATCGTCGAGCTTGCCGACCCAGTTGTCGTTCCAGTCGCGGCGCGGCGGGAAGTCGAAGCTTTCCTTCGGGATCAGGAAGCCGCGCTGCGCCGCCGGCACCACGATCAGCAGCCCGATGATGCCGCCCAGCAGCGAGGGGAATTCCGGCCCCAAGGTCGCTGCGATGATGTAATAGGGCACGGTGAAGGCGAGGCCCGCGAACAGCGCGAATTTCCAGATGCGGAAGCCCTCGGCAAAGGAGCGGTTGGCGCCGAAGAAGCGGGTCAACATGCCGACCAGGATCAGCGGGATCAGGAAGCCGATCAGCCCGTGGAGGGTGGCGACCTTGACCGCGATCTCCAGCAGGTAGTCGCCGAAGGCCATCGGGGCGATGGTGGACTCGACGATCTGCTGGTCGGCCAGCCCGGTGCGCACGCCGACCAGGATCGGCGTGCCGACCGCGCCGAAGGACACCGGCGTGCTCTGGATGATCAGCGTCACCATGACGGCGGCCATGGCGGGAAAGCCGATGGCGACCAGCAGCGGCGCGGCGATGGCCGCCGGCGTGCCGAAGCCCGAGGCGCCCTCGATCAGCGAGCCGAAGAGCCAGGCGATGATGATCGCCTGCACCCGCCGGTCGGGCGAGATCGAGGTGAAGCCGGCCCGGATCGAGCGGATGCCGCCGCTTTCCTCCAGCGTGTAGAGCATCAGGATGGCGCCGAACACGATGTAGAGCAGGCTGACGGCGGTGACGACGCCGTTCACCGTGGCGCCCATGACCGTGTTCAGCTGGGTGCCCCAGATCAGCAGGGCGGTGGCGACGGTGACGAGATAGGCCACCAGCATCGAGAACTTGGCCGATTTCGCCAGCACCACCAGCAGCACGAAGACCGTGGCGATGGGCAGCAGGGCCAGGATGAATGTGATTAGTCCAGCCATCTTTCCTCCTCAGATGGGGCGGGCGGTTCCGCCGTTGCGGGTGCGCATTCCTGCGCGGTCGTCTTGGATGGCGCGGCCTAGTGCCAATGCGCGCATTTCGAGGTCTGGCCGATGCCGGGGTTCAGGCTGTTGGTCGGGTCCAGCTGACGATAGAAGCCCGCCAACTCCGGCTTGGCGTGGTAAAGGTGGCCGACATTGTGCTCGGCCGGGTATTCGGCGCCGCGGTCGTCCAGCAGGCGCCACATCTCATGTTCCACGGCCAGGCAGTCCTGGCCCTTCTTCACCACATAGTCCTGGTGGAAGACGTGGCAGAAGAAATGGCCGTAATAGAGCTTCTTCGCGAGCTTCGCGTCCAGGTCTGGCGGCAGGCGCTCGATCCAGTCGCGGTCGTTGCGGCGCAGGGCGATGTCGAGGGCCACGATGTCCTCGACCTCGCGGGCATGGATGGCGCGATAGCGCACGGCGGCGCCGGCCACGGCGAAACGGTGCAGGAAGGCGGCCTTGCCCTCGTCCGGGGTGCATTCGAACATGTCGCCCTGCGCCGAGGGGAAGATGGCTGAGAGATAGTCGCGCGCCTCGGCGATGCCCGTGCCGCCCATGCGCAGCAGCAGGTGGTGCTCGTAGCGGTCGCGGAAGGCGTTCATCCGCTTGGGCAGGTGCTGGGGCGCCAGCGCGGCGATCCCCTGCGCCAGCCGGTCGGAAAGGGTGGCGCCCAGCCCCAGCCGCTCGGTCAGCGCGTCCATGCGCGCCTTGGCGGCGAACAGGGCCGGCATGCGGTCGGTGCCGGCATGGCGGATGAACAGGAAGGTGTCCTTGCCGTATTTCGCCGCCACGTCATAGGCTTCGCGGTGGATGTATTCGCCGGCGATGGGCAGGCTGTCGAAATTCGTCAGGATATGCCGGCGGATCCGGGTCAGCTCGTCGGGGTCGTTGCTGCCGATATAGAAGACCGCCGTGTCCTTTTCGGCCTGGAACGTGTCCAGACGCACGGCAAAGACCGCGAGCTTGCCGGCGCAGCCCGAGGATTCGTGCAGCCGGCGCGGGTCGGCGTTGAAGCGGGCGGGCGTCGCGGCCTCGATGTCGCGGACATGGTCGGCATATTCGCGGTCCGAGGCCCAGGCGTCGGTGGGGGCGGGGGCGGGCAGGTCGCCCGCCTCGACGCGGGCGAGGATGTCCTCGGGGTCGTCGCCCAGATCAAGGCCCAGATGGTTGACCAGCGCGACCGAGCCGTCGGCGCGCACCTCGGCGTAAAGGCTCATCTCGGTATAGGCCGGGCCGCGCTGGATCAGCGCGCCGCCGGAATTGTTGCAGATGCCGCCCAGAACCGAGGCGCCGATGCAGGAGGAGCCGATCACGGAATGCGGCTCTCGTCCCAGCGGGCGCAGGCGCTTTTCCAGCGTGTCCAGCGTGGCGCCGGGCAGGCAGAGCACCTGTTCGCCGGCGCCGAGCAGATGGATGCCGCGCAGGCGCATGACCGAGACCAGCACGATCTCGCGGTCGTAATCCTGGCCCCAGGGGGTCGAGCCGCCGGTCAGCCCGGTATTCGCCGCTTGCAGGATCACCGCGCGGCCCGAGGCGACGGCGGCGTGCAGCACCCGCCACATCTGCACCAGCGAGCCGGGGCGGACCACCGCCGCGACCGGCCCCTCGCCATAGCGGAAGCCGCGGGTATAGCGGCGGGTGGCGCGGTCGGCGGTCAGCACATGCGCCGGCCCCACGATTTCGCGCAGGCGATCCAGCAATGGCCCACGGTCTGCGGCTGCCTCGGCATGGCCGGGTCGCGTCATGGCTTTCCCCTCCCGTCATGGGGGCAGGTTCCGCGCCGCATGGCACGGCATGAGCAGATCGCTTTACCTTCCCCTCTGTCTTGGTAAAATAATTTGACCATTTGGGTCAAGCGGGAAATCGATTGCACCAGATCGGGCGATTCAGCTATCTTTCAAGGCCGGATGCCGCAGGCTAAAGCCCTGAAATCCCGGCAGCCCCCGAAGGAGTCGAGCATGGCCAGCGAAGTGAACAAGGGTCCCCCCGCCGCGGAAACCACCGCCCGGCATATCGAGGACCTGATTCTCGAAGGCTCGCTGCGTCCCGGCGACCCGCTGCTGCCCGAGCGCGAGATGGCGCTGCGCCTCAACGTCTCGCGCCCGACTTTGCGCCAGGGCATCCGCATGCTGGAAGAGAAGGGGCTGATCGTCGCCGATCCGGCCGGCGGGCGGCGTGTGGCGGCGCTGGCCACCAGCATCACCGATCCGCTGGTCGAGCTGATGGCCTCGCGCGGGGAGGTGGTGGACGACTATCTGGAACTGCGCGGCACGCTGGAGGGCATGGCGGCAAGCCTGGCCGCGACCCGGGCCAATGACGTGGACCGCGCGACGCTGGCCCGCTGCATGGAGCGCATCGACCTGGCCCATGAGGAGGCCGATCCCCGCCACGAGGCCGAGGCCGATGTCGACCTGCATATCGCGGTCTATGAGGCCAGCCACAACATCGTGCTGCTGCAGATCATGCGGGCGCTGTCGGGCATGCTGCGCAAGGGCGTGTTCCACAACCGCGAAAAGCTTTATGCCCGGCCCGAGGTGCGCGACGTGCTGCGCGCCCAACACCGCGCCATCCACGACGCGATCATGGCCCGCGACCCCGAGGCGGCGGCCCGCGCCGCCCAGGATCACATGAGCTATACCAAGCGCGTCCGCGCCGAGATCATGGCCGCCGAGGCGCGGCTGGAAATCTCGTTGCGCCGCATCGAGGGCGGCAGCCTGACCGCGCGCAACTGAACGGGTTTGCCGGTTCCGGCTTCTGTGCCATCATGATTCCCAACAACCGCAGGGAGATGGCATGGACAGGATGGACAGGCTGGCCGCCCGGATCGACGGCATCGAGGGCCGGATGATCGCGCATCGCCGCACGCTTGAGAGGCTGCTGGACCTTTCGCCCGAAAGCGTCCGGGCCGAGATGCTGCGATGGCTGGAAGATCGCGAGGTGATGCTGGACGGGCAGGAAGATCCCGGCGTGGTTTCCGGCCCCGAGGCGGCGCTGGAGCTGGCCCTGTCGGACGAGATGCGCCTGCTGCACGACCATCTGGCCAGCGCGGCGCGGCGCTAGCGAAGCCTCTTAACCTTTCGTCCGGCACGTGTTAACGCTAACAACCCAAAGCTGCCGCGAACCCCCGGAGGAGGCGCGGCAGCACCAGATCGCAGGCTGACCCAAACCATTCCGCTGGAGGAGTTTCATGAATTCTGTCGAGCCCGCTTACAGCACGGCCATGCTGTTGTTCATCGCCCTGGCGGCGGTGCTTGTCCTGCTGGTCCTGATCATGCGGTTCCGGCTGCATGCCTTTGTCTCGCTGGTGCTGGTCAGCCTGATGACCGCCATGGTCGCGGGCATTCCCCTGGCCGACGTGATCCCGACGCTGCTGCAGGGCTTCGGCTCGACCCTGGCCACGGTGGCCCTGCTGGTGGGCTTTGGCGCCATGATCGGGCGGCTGCTGGAAATCACCGGCGGCGCGCAGGTGCTGGCGGACCGGCTGATCGGCCAGTTCGGCGCCGAGCGCGCACCCTTTGCGCTGGGCGTGGCCTCGCTGCTGTTCGGCTTTCCGATCTTCTTCGATGCCGGGCTGGTGGTGATGCTGCCGATCATCTTCAGCGTAGCCTATCGCTTCGGCGGCTCGGTGCTGCTTTACGCGCTGCCGGCGGCGGGGGCCTTCGCGGCCATGCATGCGCTGCTGCCGCCGCATCCGGGGCCGGTGGCGGCGGGCGACCTGCTGGGGGCCGATATCGGCCTGCTGGTGCTGGTCGGGCTGGTCGTCGCGCTTCCGACCTGGTTCTTCGGCAGCTATCTGTTCGGGCTTTGGGCCGGGCGGCGCTTCGTGCTGCCGATCCCGCAGATCCTGGGCGCGGTCGACGACAGCAGCCATGACCGCATCCCGCCAAGCTTCGGCACCGTGATGCTGGTGCTGCTGCTGCCGCTGGTGCTGATCTTCCTGAACACCGGGCTGGGGACGCTGGCGACGGCCGGGGTGGTGGATGGCGGTGCGGGCTGGGTCACGGTCCTGCGGCTGATCGGGCAGACGCCCATCGCGCTGCTCATCACCGTGCTGGTCGCCATGGCGCTGCTGGGCCGGGGCCGCGGCGCGGCCGAGATCGAGAAGATCATGGACGGCGCGCTGGCGCCGATCTGCGCCATCATCCTGGTCACCGGCGCGGGCGGCATGTTCGGCGGCGTGCTGCGCGCCAGCGGCATCGGCGAGGCGCTGGCCTCCAGCCTCGACGCGGTGGGCATGCCGCTGATCGTCGCGGCCTTCGTCATCTCGATGGCGCTGCGGGTGGCGCAGGGCTCGGCCACGGTGGCGCTGACCACCACCGCCGGGCTGATCGCGCCCACGGTGGCGGCGTCCACGGGGCTTTCCGAGTTCGACCGCTGTTTCCTGGTGGTGGCCATCGCCGGCGGCGCCACGGTGCTGAGCCATTTCAACGATTCCGGCTTCTGGCTGGTCGGGCGGTTCCTGGAGATGGACGAAAAGACCACGCTGAAGACCTGGACGGTGATGGAGACGCTGCTGGGCAGCATCGCCTTCGGCTTCGCGCTGATCGGCTGGTGGCTGCTGTGAAGGGCGCGGTGCAGCATATCGTGGTGATGGGCGTCTCGGGCTGCGGGAAAAGCACCACGGGCGAGGCGCTGGCCCGGCATCTGGGCTGGCCCTTCGTCGAGGGCGACAGCTTCCATCCCGAGGCCAATGTCGCCAAGATGCGCGCCGGCATTCCGCTGGACGACGACGACCGCGCGCCCTGGCTGCGGGCGCTGGCCGCCGAGATCGCCCGCAACGAGGCGCGCGGCCAGTCCTCGGTCATGGGCTGCTCGTCGCTGAAGCGGGCCTATCGCGACATCCTGCGCGAGGGGGCGCCGGTCGTGCGCTTCCTGCACGTGCATGGCACGCGCGCGCTGCTGGAAAGCCGGCTCTCGCATCGCGCGGGGCATTTCTTTCCCGCCAAGCTGCTGGATTCGCAGCTGGCGACGCTGGAGCCGCTGGCCGCCGACGAGGACGGCGTGGTGGTCGACATGGCCCTGTCGGTCGAGGATCAGCTGCGCGAGGCGCTGCGCCTGCTGGAACTGGACGGCTGAAGCGCGGCAGGAAGAAGGAGAGGCCGCAATGAGCTGGAACCCCGCCCTGACCCCCGGCTGCCCCGATGCGGCCGGCATGGACCAGATCGAGACGCTGATCATCCCGCGGGCCCGCGACATCGGCGGCTTCGAGGTGCGCCGGGCCCTGCCCGCGCCGAAGCGGCAGATGGTCGGGCCGTTCATCTTCTTCGACCAGGCCGGGCCGGCCGAGCTCCTGACCGGGCAGGGCATCGACATCCGCCCGCATCCGCATATCGGGCTGGGCACGGTGACCTATCTCTATCGCGGCGATTTCCATCACCGCGACAGCATCGGCAGCGATCAGGTGATCCTGCCCGGCGCGGTCAACTGGATGGTGGCGGGCCGGGGCGTGACCCATTCCGAGCGCACCTCGGCCGCGGGCCGCGCCGGGCCGCACGGGCTGTTCGGCATCCAGACCTGGATCGCCCTGCCCGAGGATCGCGAGGACATGGCGCCGATCTTCGAGCATCACGGCAAGGAGGCGCTGCCCGAGATCGAGGCCGAGGGCGTCCATGCCAGGCTGATCCTGGGCCATGCCTATGGCGAACGGGCGCCGGCGACGCTGTATTCCGAGACCTTCTATCTGGACGTGACGCTGGCGCCCGGCGCGCGCTTTCCGCTGCCCGACGATCACGAGGATCGCGGGCTCTACATCACCCAGGGCTCGGTCGGCATCGCCGGGCAGGAATTCGAATCCGGGCGGATGATGGTGTTCCGCCCCGGCGACCGCATCACCGTCGCCGCCGGGCCGCGGGGCGCGCGGCTGATGGCGCTGGGGGGCGCGACGCTGAACGGGCCGCGCTTCATCTGGTGGAACTTCGTCGCCTCGTCGCGCGAGCGCATCGAACATGCCAAGGAACAATGGCGCGCCGCGAATTGGGGGCAGGGGCTGTTCGACCTGCCGCCCACCGACCGCGACGAACATATCCCGCTGCCCTGAAGCCGGTCCCCCGGGGCGGATCGGCGCCCGCCCTGCGCGAGGGGCTCGGGCGGCATGGACCCGAGAACGGCGCTGCCGGGGCAGCCGTCCTCAGTCGGGCAGGATGCGCACCGCGCCCTTGTCGGCCGAGGCGGCGAATTGCGCATAGACCTTGAGCGCCGCCGAGACCTGGCGCTGGCGCGGCTGCGCGGGCTTCCAGCCCTTGGCGTCCTGCTCGGTGCGGCGCGCGGCCAGCTCGTCCTCGGGCACCGCCAGCCGGATCGAGCGGTTGGGGATGTCGATCTCGATCAGGTCGCCGTCGCGGACCAGGCCGATGGTGCCGCCGGCCGCCGCCTCGGGGCTGACATGGCCGATGGAAAGGCCCGAGGTGCCGCCCGAGAAGCGGCCGTCGGTGATGAGCGCGCAGGCCTTGCCCAGCCCTTTCGATTTCAGGTAGCTGGTCGGATACAGCATCTCCTGCATGCCCGGCCCGCCCTTGGGACCTTCGTAGCGGATGACCACCACGTCGCCGGCCTCGACCTTGCCGGTCAGGATGCCGGACACCGCGGCGTCCTGGCTTTCATAGACCTTGGCCTTGCCGGAAAACACCAGGATCGATTCGTCCACGCCCGCGGTCTTCACGATGCAGCCGTCCAGCGCGATATTGCCCTTCAGCACCGCCAGCCCGCCATCCTTGGAGAACGGCGCCTTGGCCGAGCGGATCACGCCCTTCTCGCGGTCGAGGTCCAGATCGGGCCAGAGCGTCGCCTGGCTGAAGGCGACCTGCGTCGGCACGCCGCCCGGCGCGGCCAGGAACAGCTCGCGCGCAGCTGGGTCGTTGCTGCGGGCGATGTCCCATTGGTCGATGGCGGCGCCGATGGTGGGGGCATGCACGGTCGGGCAGTCGCGGTCGATCAGCCCGGCGCGGTCGAGTTCCCCAAGGATCGCCATGATGCCGCCGGCGCGGTGGACGTCCTCCATATGCACGTTGGCGGTGTTCGGCGCGACCTTGCAAAGGCAGGGCACCTTGCGCGAGAGCGCGTCGATGTCGTCCATGGTGAAATCGACCCCGCCCTCCTGCGCGATGGCCAGGAGGTGCAGCACGGTATTGGTCGAGCCGCCCATGGCGATGTCCAGCGACATGGCGTTCCGGAACGCCGCCTTGCTGGCGATGGCGCGCGGCAGGACCGAAGCGTCGTCCTGTTCGTAATGGCGGCGCGTCACCTCGACGATGCGGCGGCCGGCTTCCAGGAACAGGTTCTTGCGCAAGGCATGGGTGGCCAGCGTCGAGCCGTTGCCGGGCAGCGACAGGCCAAGGGCTTCGGACAGGCAGTTCATGGAATTGGCGGTGAACATGCCCGAGCAGGAGCCGCAGGTCGGGCAGGCGGCCTCTTCGATGGCGGCAAGGTCCGCGTCCGAGACCTTGTCGTCGGCGGCCGCGACCATGGCGTCCACCAGGTCCAGCGAGACCTTGCGCCCGTCGCCCAGCGTGACCTTGCCCGCCTCCATCGGCCCGCCCGAGACGAAGATCGCCGGGATGTTCAGCCGCATCGCCGCCATCAGCATGCCCGGCGTGATCTTGTCGCAGTTCGAGATGCAGACCATGGCGTCGGCGCAATGGGCATTCACCATGTATTCGACCGAGTCGGCGATCAGCTCGCGCGAGGGCAGGGAATACAGCATCCCGTCATGGCCCATGGCGATGCCGTCGTCGACCGCGATGGTGTTGAATTCCTTGGCGATGCCGCCCGCCGCCTCGACCTCGCGCGCGACCATCTGGCCCAGGTCCTTCAGATGCACATGGCCCGGCACGAACTGCGTGAAGCTGTTCACGATGGCGATGATGGGCTTGCCGAAATCGCTGTTCTTCACCCCGGTCGCACGCCAGAGGCCACGGGCCCCCGCCATGTTGCGGCCGTGGGTGGTGGTGCGGGAACGGTATGCGGGCATGGCTGGGTTCTCTGTCGTCTGATTGTCCGTGCTGAGCGGCCAGTATCACGAAGGAATTGGCGAGGTTACCCCATATCACGCTGGACGGCGGCGACCACCCCCGATTTCACGCCCCGCCGGCCAGCCCGCACAGGATGCGCTGGCTGCGGCGGATGATCGTCGCCACCGTCAGCGCCAGCACCAGCCCCAGCGCCCAGGCCAGCACCGGCCAGCCCGCGCCGGCGATCCAGGCGCCGGTCTGCGCCAGCGCGCCCAGCGTCACGGCGGCCATGCGGTGCGCCTTGGCCCCCGGGCCCGAGAAATCCGAGCCGAGCCCCGAGGCGCGGCCGAATTCGCGCAGATATGCGGTCAGGATCGCCAGCGCCCCGGCCAGCAGCCCCAGCGCCGGCCAGCCCGCCGCCAGGCCGAAGCCGGCAAGGATCATCAGGTCCGAGAGCCGGTCCGGCACCTCGTTCCAGAAGGCGCCGTCCGGCGTGCCCATGCCGCCCTCGACCGCCACCAGCCCGTCGAAGAGGTTGCAGAGCAGCCGCAGCTGGCAGAAGGCCGCGCCCAGCACCAGCAGAAGCCCCGCCGCCCAGCCGGGCCCGACCAGCGCGGACAGGGCGAAGGCCCCGCCCGACAGCGCCGCTGCCAGCACAGAGCCGGCCGAGATGCGGTTCGGGGCCACGCCCTTCTCGACCAGCCGCCGGGTGACATGGGCGGCCCATTTCGTGTTGCGGCTGGCGATCGGCCGCCTGCTGAAATCCTCGGTCACATCCACCCCCATGCCAGAATGTGCAGAAAGATCGGGGCCGAGAACACCAGGCTGTCCAGCCGGTCGAGGATGCCCCCATGCCCCTGCACCAGCGTGCCCCAGTCCTTGACGCCGCGGTCGCGCTTGATCGCCGACATGATCAGCCCGCCGAAGAAGCCGAAGGTGGTCACGGTCAACGCGATCAGCCCCGCCTCCCACCAGCGGAACGGGGTGAAGGGCGTCAGCGCCACACCCAGCGCGCTGGCGCTGAGCACGCCGCCGACCAGCCCCTCGACCGTCTTCGAGGGCGAGACGCGCGGCGCGAGCAGGTGCCGGCCGATGCTCTTGCCCCAGACATATTGCAGCACGTCCGAAGCCTGCACCACCAGGATCAGCCAGGCGACCAGCGTGAAGGCGCTGTAGCGATAGTCGGGAATATCCAGCGTCAGGATCGCCGGGATATGCGAGACGCAATAGACGCAGACCATCAGCCCCCATTGCGTCTCTGACACCCGAGTCAGGAAGCCCTGCACCTCGCCCTTGAACACGGTCACGACCGGCAAGAGCAGGAAGCTGTAGACCGGGATCAGCAGCGCGGCAAAGACCGGCACGTGGAGATAGACCAGCAGGTATTGCAGCGGCAGGATCAGGTAGAAGGCGATGGCCAGCCCGTCATGGTCGTCGCGCCGGGTGTGGGTGATGGTGGCGAATTCGCGCAGCGCCGCCATCGAGCAGAGCGCGAAGAACAGCGTGATCGCCCCGGCGCCCAGGGTGAAGATCAGCGCCAGCACGCCGATCATCACCCACCAGGCGCGGATGCGGTCGGCGAGGTTCTGCGCCGTCGGTCCGGCGACGCGCCCCGAGCGGATCAGCATCCGCGCCACCAGCGAGGCCAGGATCAGGAAGGCGAAGAGCCCGTAGAAGAAGAAGGCCGAGGGGGAATGAAAACGGTCCATGGATCAGCCTTTCGCCTCGGCCAGCGCCAGCATCGCGGCGGCGAGGCGTTGCAGGAAATCCTCGCGGCTCTCGCCGGTCTCGACCCGCATCGGGCTGCCGAAGCGCACGGCGCAGTTCAGCGGCACCGGCAGGAAGGCGCCCTTGGGCAGGATGCGGTCGAGGTTCAGGATCCAGGCCGGCACGATCTCGGCCTCGGGGACGGCGCGGGCCAGGTGGTAGATGCCGGATTTCAGCGGCAGCAGCCGGGCGTCGGTCAGGTTGCGCGTGCCCTCGGGAAAGAAGATCACGTCCTCGCCGCCGCGCAGCACCTGGGCCACGGTCTCGACGGGATCGGCGCGGCGGCTGGCGGGGTCGCGGTCGATCAGCACGGCGCGGAACACCTGATGGGCGATCCAGCGGCGGATGGCCGAGCGTTCCCAGTAATCGGCGCCGGCGACGGGGCGGGTGCGCAGCCGGTGCGGCTTCGGCAGCGCCGACCACAGCGCCACGAAATCGGCATGGCTGACATGGTTCGCGACCAGGATGCGCGGCGCGCCGCCCGGCGGCGGCAGGTCGATGGCGCGCAGGCTGATGAGGATGCGCGCGGTCGCAACCAGGCCCGCGCGGGTCAGTCTTGCCGGTATCTTTGCCGTCATTCAGTCCCTCGTCCGCCTGTCCTTGCGGTTTCTCGCATGAAATCGCGGCAGGGCGGAAGGGGCGCTGATGCGCTTTCCGCCGCCACGGCAGGGTGGCCCAGGGGCCTGCGAGCGGTGCGCGCCCGCGACGCTCAGCCGGCCTGCGTCATTCCAGCCAAAGATCCCGCAGCAGCGATTGCGCGAGATGGTCCACCGAGCCGCCGTCGATCCGCACGCATCTTTCGTGCCCTGCGTAGGAAACCCGGATCGTGTCGCCGACGACCTCGTATTCGCCGGAAACCAGCGCGCCCTTGCGGCCTGTAAGGGTGACCGTGCGTTTCATTTGCCTGTCCCTTCCTCCTTCCATACCAGCACCTTGCGCGCTTGCGCCGAGTCGCGGAAGTTCGCCTTTGAGACAGGTGCGCCGCCTGTGTGCCAGAGGTCACACCCCCGCCCGGACCCGAATCCCCTGTCTCAGCGCGGTGCGGCGGGAACATGACGGGCCGCGGGCGGTTTCTTTCGCGGAAGGCTTCGGGCCATTTCCGAAGCCGCGGCAATCCGGAGGACGAGACCATGCCTGCCAAGTCCAAGGCGCAGCAGAAGGCGGCCGGCGCGGCCCTTGCCGCCAAGCGCGGCGAGACCAGCAAAAGCGAACTGCGCGACGCCTCGCGGGATATGTATGAATCGATGAGCGAAAAGCAGCTGGAGGAGCTGGCTGCCACCAAGCGCAAGGGCAAGCCCGAACACAAGGGCTGACCCCCGCCGCGGCGCGGGCAAGGGCTGCATCCGGGGCCGGCGTCACGTCCCGGGAAGATCGCCGCGCGAACCCGGGCGTGCGGGAAGGGCGTTGCCCGGATGACGCGCGCCCTTCCGGCCGGTCCTGACCCTTCGCCTTGTAAGCTTGCCTGCCGCCTAGCGCGCGCCGAACAGCGCGATCAGCCCGTCCGCCAGCGCGCCGCGCCAGACCAGATAATCGTGCCCGCCGGCATATTCGCGCCAGTCGACCGCATAGCCCTTGAGCAGCAGGATGTCGCGCAGGCTGCGCGAGGTCTGCAGGATGCCGTCTCCGCCATGGCGCGAGGTCTCGAAACTGCCGGCGCTGAGGAAGAAGCGGATCGGCAGGCGCTCGCGCGCGGCGAATTCGGCCGCGACATGCGGCGTGCCGTCGCTGGCCGAGCCCTGCGGCGCCCACCAGAACGAGCCCGACATGGACAGGGCATTGCCGAAACGGTCGGACCGGCGCAGCGCGACGGTGGCGGCGGCCAGCCCGCCATAGCTGGCCCCGGCCAGCACGGTGCGGGCCGGGTCGGGGGTGATGCCGGTCTCGACCGCGATCAGCGGCAGCAGCTCATCGGCCAGCGCGTCGGCGAAGGCGTCGTTGCCGGGCAGCTCGCGCGCCCGGGTCATGCCGTCGATCGAGGGGATCAGCACCGCCAGCACCGGCGGCAGCCGGCCCTGCCGCGTCAGCGTGTCCAGCATCTGCGGCGCCTGCATCTCGGCCAGCGCCCGCTCGCCGTCGAAGATCAGCGCCAGCACCAGACGCGGATCGGCGGGGTCGAAATCGCGCGGATGCGCGATCAGCAGCTCGCGGCTGTTGCCCAGGGTCGGGCTGTCGAAGACGACCCGCCGCATGGCCGGATCGGCCTCGGGCGCGGGCGGGGTGCCTGGCTGCGGCGGCGCTTGCGGCAGGGTAAGCGTCGCGTGCTGGTTGAAGCGGTCGGGCGCCTCTGCGGGCCAGGGATGGCGGTTCAGCGGGTCCATCTGCGCCGTGGCCAGGATGGCCATGCGCCGCGCCCGGGCATTGCCGGGCAGGTCGGGCACGTCGGGCGCCAGCTTGTAGGACAGCCGGGTCGCGCGCGGCACGCGGAAGCTCTTGAACCAGACGTCGCTGTCGCCCAGCCGGTCGAGCCAGTCGTGATCGCTCGACGGGCCGCCGAACAGCCGGACATTGCGCTGCGCCCCGCGCCACAGAAAGGTCAGGACGACCTCGCCGGCCTCGGCCTCCTCGACCAGCGGCGTGCCCTCGGCCGCGACGGCGCGCCAGAACCCGGCCGTGTCGCCGCCCTGGGCCAGCGTCTCGGCCAGCGCCGCCATGCGCGGGCTGAGATAGTCCGGCGCCGGCGGCTGCAGGTCGGCGGGGGCGACCAGCTGGTCCAGCGCCACCCGGGTTTCGCCGGCCCCCGACAGGCGCAGGATCATCGCCTCGCCCTCGCTCATCGCCTGGAAGCGGATGGCGCCGCGGTCCTGCTGCGCCAGCTGGCGGAAATGCGCGCCCTCTGCGGTCAGCAGCGCGGCATCGACCGGCTGCGCCCCGGCCTCGATCCGGCCGGCCAGATAGCTGCCGGGCGGGGCCTCGATGCGCAGCTGCACCGGCCTGGCCGGGTCGAGCCGCAGCGCCAGGCTTTCGCCCGCCGCCAGCCGGTCCTGCGCCGCGGCGGGCAGGGCGGGGGCCAGCAGAAGCGCCAGCGCCGCGGCCAGGATGCGGTGCGGCAGGGCGCGCAGAAGGATGTCGCGGCAAGCGCCGTGTTTTCCGATCATGTCACCGTCATGGTTTGCGCGGACTGGCTGGACGGAATCGTGGCGCCGCATTCCCGAGTAAAATCGCAGGTTTCCCTATAGAGCCGCCGGGCCGCCGAGGAAAGCCCCGCGGACAGCCCGCCGGGATCGGCGCCGGGGCGGGGGAGGCGCAGGAAAAAGCCCCGCTCCGGCAGGGAACGGGGCGGGCCTTGGCCTGCGGTCAAGGATTTGGTGACGAAATGCGGAACGGGTAACAAGGAACTCGTCAACCTTGAAATGCCGCCGCCTTACCCTGCGCGCGGGCGGCGGTCTGTGCGCCGGCGCACAATGGCGCGGGAAAACGGCGGAAATCGGACCCGGACCGACGCGCGGCGGTCCTAGGCGCCGCCCGCCAGCACGCAGAGCAGCTCGAACAGCATTGTCGCGCCGGTCAGCGCGGTGATGCCGCCGACATCGAAGGGCGGCGAGACCTCGACCACATCGGCGCCGACGATCTTCAGCCCGGCCAGCCCGCGCAGCATGGCCTGCGCCTCACGGGTGGTGAAGCCGCCGATCTCGGGCGTGCCGGTGCCGGGCGCCATGGAAGGGTCGATGCCGTCGATGTCGAAGGTCACATAGGCGGGCGCATCGCCCATCAGCGCGCGGACCTCGGCCATCACCTCCTCGGGGCCGCGGCGGGCGAATTCCTCGATATAGACGATGCGCACCCCTTGGTCCTGCGCCCAGCGATGCTCGTCGGCGGCGTAGATCGAGCCGCGGATGCCGATCTGCACCACGCGCCGGGGGTCCAGGATGCCCTCCTCGATGGCGCGGCGGAAGGGCGTGCCATGGGTATAGGGATTGTCGCCGAAATAGCGGTCGTTGGTGTCGGAATGGGCGTCGAACTGCACCAGGCCCAAGGGCCCGCGCCCGGGATCGGCCTTGCGAAGCGCCCGCAGCACCGGCAGCGTCGTCAGGTGATCGCCCCCCACGGCAAGCGGCAGCGCGCCGGCGGCGCAGATCGCGGCGATGCCTTCCTCGATCTGCCGCAGCGCCGCCATCAGGTCGATGGGCTGCACGATCAGGTCGCCGATATCGGCCACCGCCAGCCGCTCATAGGGGGCGATGCCGGTGGCGTGGTGGACGCGGCGCATCAGGCTGGACTGGTTGCGCACCTCGCGCGGGCCGTGGCGGGCCCCGGCGCGATTGGTGGTGCCGCCGTCCCAGGGGATGCCGACGATGGCGACGTCAAGCCCCCGGGCGCTGTCGGCGGCGGGCAGCCGCATGAAGGTGGAATGCCCGGCGAAGCGCGGGATGCGCGCGGCGTCGACGGGCTGGGGCAGGGTCTTCGGCATGACGGTTCCGCGGCTGCTGGCAAGGGTGCCCTGGGGCTGTCGCCAACATTCGCCGCCCGCGCCGCGATTCGCAAACCCCCGCCGCGCCCGGCCGGTTCAGATCGCGAAATCCTCGAGCGTCTTGCCGGCGGCCAGGGCTTCGGCGATCCAGCCCGGCTTGCGGCCGCGGCCGCTCCAGGTCAGCTCGGGGTTTTCCGGATGGGCGTATTTCGGCACCGCCGCAGGCCGGCTTGCGGCCGCCGCGACCAGATCGGCCAGCGAAAAGCCGAACTGCTTCGCGGCCTCTTCGGCCTTGGCCCGCGCCTCGGCCTTGCGGCGAGCCTCGAAACCCTCGATCGCCTTTTCGACATCCTTGCGCAGCTGCTTCAGCTCGGCCAGCGACAGCGCATTCAGGTCGGGATTGGTCATTGTCTGTCCCCCTTGATGTGGCAAACCTGTATTTCACAAACCGTCCGAGGATGAAACAGATCCCGCAAATGCCCCATTTCCTGAAAAACCGCGATGCGCGCCGGCTGTTTCTGGACCGTCACCTGCTGCTGCGACCCGGTTCGGGCGCGGGCCGGGGCGCGGATCTGGAAGCCGTGCTCAATGGCCTGGGCTTCGCGCAGGTGGACAGCGTGAACACCCTGGCCCGCGCGCATGACCTGATCCTGTGGTCGCGGCGCGGGCGCTACCGGCCCCCGGCGCTGGAGGGGTTGATCGCCCGCCACCGCGCCGCCTTCGAGCACTGGACCCATGACGCGGCCGTGATCCCGATGCGCTTCTATCCGATGTGGCGGCTGAAATTCGCCCGGGACGAGGCGCATATGCAGCGCCGCTGGCCGAAATGGCGGCGCGAGGGCTGGGACGCGGAATTCGACAGCGTGCTGCGCCATATCGCCGATCACGGCCCGGCCAGTTCCTCGGATCTGGGCGGAGAGGAGCCCAGGGGCTCGGGCGGCTGGTGGGACTGGCATCCGTCCAAGACGGCGCTGGAATATCTGTGGCGCTCGGGCCGGCTGGCGATCCGCCACCGTTCGGGCTTCCGCAAGGTCTACGACCTGGCCAAGCGGGTGATCCCGGCCGAGCATCTGGCGAGGCGGCTCGACGATGCCGAGATCGTCGACTGGGCGCTGGCGGCGGCGCTGGAGCGGCTGGGCTTTGCCACCAGCGGCGAGCTGGCCGCCTTCTTCGCCATCGCCACGCCGGACGAGGCGAAGCGGTGGTGCGCCGAGGCGCTGGCGGCGGGCCGGATCGTGGAAATCGACGTGGAAATGGCCGATGGCGCGATCCGGCGCAGCTATTCCAGCCCGGCGCTGCTGGATCTGGTCCCCGCGCTGCCCGAGCCGTCCTCGCGCATCCGGCTGCTTTCGCCCTTCGATCCGGCCCTGCGCGACCGGGCGCGGGCCGAGCGGCTGTTCGGCTTCCGCTACCGCATCGAGATCTTCGTGCCCGCCGGGCGGCGGCAATACGGCTATTACGTCTTTCCGGTCCTGCAGGGCGACCGGCTGATCGGGCGGCTGGACGCCCGGCGCGAGGAGGGCGCGCTGGCCGTCCGCGCCTTCTGGCCCGAGCCGGGGCTGCGCATGGGCCAGGGCCGCATCGCGGGGCTGGCCGCCGAACTGCGGCGCATCGCGCCGCTGGCCGGGGTGCAAGACATCCGCCATGCGCCGGACTGGCTGCGCGGATAGCGCGCCCGGCGCGCGGTCGGGGCGGCTGCAAAGTCCGGCGCCACTGCGCGCTCGCCCGGTCCTGATCGGCCGGCGCCGAAGAAATCATAACATTGTTGCCTATCGGCAGGATTGTCTTAATCTCGACCCATGACAATATGGACCCCCGATCCCGGCGGCTTGCATCGTCCGGCCTATCTCTCGCTTGCCGAGCAATATGCGCGGGCGATTCGCGACGGCATGCTGCCCGCCGGCAGCCGCCTGCCGCCGCAGCGCCGGCTGGCCGACGATCTGGGACTGTCGGTCCAGACCGTCTCGCGCGCCTATGAAGAACTGATCCGCCGCGGCCTGGTGGTCGGAGAGGTCGGGCGCGGTTCCTTCGTGCTGCCGCCGGGGTCCGAGAACAGCCCGCCCTATCTGGCCGAGCGGCTGGGCGAGCTGGTCGATCTGTCGATCCTGAAGCCCGTGACCGAGCGCATGCATGTCGAAACCTTTCGCGAGGGGCTGCATTGGGTGGCCGAGAACCTGACCGCCCCGGCCGCGCTGTCCTTCCGGCCGAACTCGGTCCTGCCGCAGCACCGGCAGGTCGCGGCCGACTGGCTGCGCCGCAAGGGCATCGAGGCCGCGCCGGAAAACATCACCATCACCGACGGCGCCACCTCGGCCATCACCACCGCGGTGATGAGCGCGGTGCCCGCCGGCGGCACGCTGGCCGCAGCCGCGCTGACCCATCACCTGCTGATGCCGCTGTGCAAATACCTCGGCCTGCATCTGGAGGCCCTGCCGGTCGATGACGACGGCATCGTGCCCGAGGCGCTGGACCATCTGGCGCGCAAGGGCAGCCTGCGCGCGCTTTACATGCAGCCGGCGGCGATCAACCCCATGGCGATCATGACCGGCGCCGAGCGCCGCGCCGAACTGGCCGCCATTGCCCGCCGCCACGACCTGCTGATCGTCGAGAACGACATGCTGAACGCGATGATCCCCGACCGGCCGCCGCCGATGGCGGCGCTGGCGCCCGAGCGGGTGCTGCACATCAACGGCTTCACCAAGACCACGCTGCCCGGCCTGCGGGTCGCCTGGCTGCTGTCGCCGGCGCGGCTTGCCTCGGCCACCGCCAACCGGCATCTGGTGACGAACTGGATGGCCACCCCCGCCATGGTCGAGCTGCTGAGCCACTGGATCAGCGACGGCACCGTGGAGCGGCTGATCCTGTGGCAGCGCGAGGCGCTGGCCGTCCGCCACCGCATTGCCCGCGAAGTTCTGGGCGCGGCGCCGTTCCGCGCCCATCCGCAAAGCCTGCATATCTGGCTGGAACTGCCCCCCGGCCGCGACGAGGAGGAATTCGTCGCCCAGGCCCGCCAGCGCGGCGTGGCCGTCGCCTCGGGCCGGGCCTTCCGGCTGAGCGAGCGCGGCCGGCGCGACGCGGTGCGAATCGCGCTTGGCTCGACCAGCGCGGAAGAGCTGCGCCGGGGCCTGTCCCTGGTGGCCGAAACCCTGGGCGGCAGCGCCGAACCCCTGCTTCCGCTGATTTGACGGGCAGATTGTCGCGGAAAATTGTTATGATATTATTTAAATATTGACCTGATTTGATCTCGCTGCAAAGTTCCTCTGGACAGCAAGGGGGACGTCTTTGGACCAGCCGATCATTCGCATCCAGAACCTGCGCAAGTCCTTTGGGACGCTGACCGTCATCGACGGGCTGAATTTCGACGTGATGAAGGGCGAGAAGCTGGCGCTGATCGGCCCCTCGGGTTCGGGCAAGACCACCATCCTGCGCATCCTGATGACGCTCGAGGATATTTCCGGCGGCCGCATCGAGGTCTGCGGCGAGCCGCTTTACCACATGCAGAAGCACGGCGCCGAGGTGCCCGCGGACGAGGCGCATCTGCACAGGATGCGCCGCCACATCGGCATGGTGTTCCAGCATTTCAACCTGTTCCCGCACAAGTCGGTCTTGCAGAACATCACGCTGGCGCCGATGCTGACCAAGGGCGAGCCGCGGGCCGTGGCCGAGCAGCGGGCGCGCGAGTTGCTGGACATGGTGGGGCTGGCCGACAAGGCCGACTACATGCCCAGCCAGCTGTCCGGCGGCCAGAAGCAGCGCGTCGCCATCGCCCGCGCCCTGGCGCTCCAGCCGCAGATCATGCTGTTCGACGAGGTGACCTCGGCGCTGGACCCCGAACTGGTCGAGGAGGTGCTGGAGGTGATGAAGCGCCTGGCCGCCGAGACCGACATGACCATGCTGCTGGTCACGCATGAGATGGGCTTCGCCCATGATTTCGCCGATCGCGTGCTGTTCTTCGACAAGGGCCGCATCGTCGAGCAGGGCCCGCCCACCCAGATATTCACCGCGCCGCAAGAGGACCGCACGAAGTCCTTCCTGCGCAAGATCATCGCCGCAGGACAGCGCGTGTGATGCAACCCGACAGGAGAGAATGATGAAGAAATGCCTGATTGTCGCGGCGCTGCTGGCCGCGCCGCTGCCCGCCATGGCCGACAAGCTAGAGGACCTGCAGAAGCAGGGCTATGTCCGCATCGCCATCGGCAACGAGCCGCCCTATACCGCCGTCGCCTCGGACGGCAAGGTCTCGGGCGCGGCGCCGGACGTGGCCCGCGCGGTGTTCGAAAAGCTGGGCATCAAGGACCTGGAGGCGTCCATCGCCGAATATGGCGCGATGATCCCCAGCCTGCAGGCCGGCCGCGTCGATGCGATCACCGCCGGCCTGTTCATGAAGCCGGAACGCTGCAACGCCGTGGCCTATTCCGAGCCGATCCTGTGCGATGCCGAGGCGCTCTTGCTGCCCAAGGGCAATCCCAAGGGCTTCAAGTCCTATGCCGACATCGCCAATGACGGCTCGGCCCGGCTGGGCGCGCCCGGCGGCGGCACCGAGGAAAAGCTGGCGCTGGATGCCGGCGTGCCGCGCGACCGGCTGGTGGTGGTGCCCGACCCGCAATCGGGGCTGAAGATGGTGCAGGACGGCCGGATCGACGCCTATTCGCTGCCGGTCCTGTCGCTGAACGACCTGCTGGCGAAGTCGGGCGACGCCAACCTGGAAGTCTTTGCCCCGGTCGAGGGCGCGCCGGTCTATTGCGACGGCGCCGCTTTCAACAAGAAGGACACCGCGCTGCGCGACGCCTTCGATGTGGAGCTGGCCAAGCTGAAGGAATCGGGCGAATTCGCCGCCATCGTCGAACCCTATGGCTTCTCGGCCGCCGCGGCGATGTCCACCACCCGCGACGCGCTCTGCGCCGCGCAGTAAGGCAGCCGGGCGGGGGGAGACCCCTGCCCATCCATCAGCAAGAGAGGCAGGCATCAGCGCATGGGCGACTGGGCAGGATATCTGACACTCATCCTTATGGGGGCATGGGTCACGGTCAAGCTGACGCTGATGGGCTCGGCCCTGGCGCTGGTCGTGGCCTTCATCGCCGGGCTGGGGCGCATCTCGCGCCATGCTCCGGTGCGCTGGCTGGCGACCGCCTATATCGAGTTCTTCCGCGGCACCTCGATCTTCGTGCAGCTGTTCTGGATCTATTTCGTGCTGCCGATGACCGGGATGCAGCTGACGCCGATGCAGGCCGGGGTGATGGCGCTGGGGCTGAACGTGGGCGCCTATGGGGCCGAGGTGGTGCGCGGCGCCATCCTCGCCGTGCCGCGCGACCAGCACGAGGCCTGCGTCGCCGTCAACCTGACCCGCTTCCAGCGCATGCGCCACGTCATCCTGCCGCAGGCGCTGCCGCTGATGCTGCCGACCTTCGGCAACAATGCCATCGAGCTTCTGAAGGCGACTTCGGTCGTGTCGCTGATCTCGCTGTCGGACATGACCTTTCAGGCGCAGGTGGTGCGCTCGCAGACCGGCAGCACGCTGATGCCCTTCGTCACCATCCTGCTGCTGTATTTCGCCATGTCCTCGGCGCTTTCCTTCGGCATGCGCCGGCTGGAGCGGCGGGTGACGCGCGGCCTGGACGGGGTGCGCTGAGATGGAATGGGATTGGGATTTCGCCTGGTCGATCATGCCGACCCTGCTGGCCGGGTTTCGCATCACCCTTGTCGCCACCTTCCTCGGCGCCATCGTCGCGGCGGTGCTGGGGCTGGTCTTCGCCATCCTGCGCCGCTCGCCCAACCGGCTGGTGGCGCGCGGCACCGGCTTCGTGGTCGAGTTCATCCGCGGCACGCCGCTGCTGGTGCAGCTTTACTTCATCTTCTACGTGCTGCCCGGGCTGGGCATCCGCCTGCCGGCGCTGACCGCAGGGGTGATCGGCATGGGGCTGCATTACGCGACCTATGCCGCCGAGGTCTATCGCGGCGGCATCGAGGCGGTGCCGCGCGGGCAATGGGAGGCGGCCAAGGCCACCAACCTGACCACGCGCCAGACCTGGCTGCATGTGGTGCTGCCGCAGGCGGTGCCGCCGATGATCCCGGCCATGGCGAATTATCTGCTGGCCATGTTCAAGGAAACGCCGCTGCTGTCCGCGATCACCGTGCTGGAGCTGATGAACCAGGCGAAGTCGGTCGCGAACAGCTCCTATCGCTATGTCGAGCCGATGACGCTGGTCGGCGTGATGTTCCTGGTCGTCAGCCTGATCTCGGTGGTGGTGCTGCGCTGGCTGGAACGCCGTTACGGGAGGATTTCGCGGTGACTGTCCTGTCCGTTCCGGTCGTGCTGGACGACCGCCCGCTGCCGCGCCGGGTCGGTCTGGTGACGCTGGCCACCGACCACACGACCGAGGTGGATTTCGCCGCCCTGCCGGCGCATGGCGTGGGCGTCTATGCCACCCGCATCCCCTTCGCCAACCCGGTGACGCCCGAGACGCTGGCCGCCATGGCCCGCGACGTGACCGCCGCCGCGGCGCTGATCCTGCCCGAGGAGGATCTGGACGCGGTGGTCTATAGCTGCACCTCGGCCTCGGTGGTGATCGGGGACCGGGCGGTGCGGGATGCGATCCGGCTGGGCAAGCCCTCGGCGGAACCGATCACGCCGATCTCGGCCGGCTTCGCGGCGCTCAGGGCGCTGGGGGCCGAGCGGATCACCCTGCTGACCCCCTACACGCCCCGCACCACCCAGCCGATGGCGGAATGTTTCGAGGCGGGGGGCTTCGCCTTGCAGGGCGTCTCCTGCCTGAACCTGACCGACGACCGCGAGATGGCGCGGATTTCCCATGCGACGATCATCGAGGCCGCACGCGCCGCACTCGCGCCGGGCAGCCAGGCGCTGTTTCTCGCCTGCACCGCCGTCCGCGCCTGCGCGATCATCGACCGGATCGAGGATGCGGTCGGCGTGCCGGTGGTCTCGGCCAATTCCGCGACGCTCTGGGCCGCGGCGCGGGCTTGCGGCGTGACCGGGCCGGTCGCTCCGGGCCAGTTGATGAGGCAGCCATGACCGTGACCCTGGACGACATCCGCGCCGCCGCTGAACGCATCCGCGGCCATGTGGTGGAAACGCCGCTGCTGCGCGACGAGCTGCTGTCGGCGCGGCTGGGCCAGCCGGTCTGGCTGAAATGCGAATACCGCCAGACCACCGGCGCCTTCAAGCTGCGGGGCGCGACCAATGCCATCCTGTCGCTGCCGCCCGAGGCGCTGGCGCGCGGCGTCGTCACCGCCTCGACCGGCAATCACGGCCGCGCCCTGGCCTATGCCGCCCGGGCGCTGGGCGTGCCCGCCACCGTCTGCCTGTCCCGGCTGGTGCCCGAGAACAAGGTGCGGGCGATCCGCGAGTTGGGGGCCGAGGTCCGCATCATCGGCGCCAGCCAGGACGAGGCGATGCAGGAAGTCGCCCGCGCCGTGGCTGAAGAGGGCATGACCGAGATCCCGCCCTTCGACCACGAGGCCGTTGTGGCGGGCCAGGGCACCATCGGCCTGGAAATCGGCACGCCCCAGGCGGTGCTGGTGCCACTGTCCGGCGGCGGTCTCGCGGCCGGGGTGGCGGTGGCGATCAAGGCGCTGTCACCCGCCACGCGCGTCATCGGCCTGACCATGGAGAACGGCGCCGCCATGGCTGCGAGCCTCGCTGCCGGCCATCCGGTCGAGGTCGCCGAAAGCCCCAGCCTTGCCGACAGCCTCGGCGGCGGCATCGGGTTGCGCAACCGCGTGACCTATCCGCTGTGCCGCGACCTGCTGGACGATGTGATCCTGCTGACCGAGGCCGAGATCGCCGCCGGCATCCGCCATCTCGGCCGTGCCGGCCATGTCGTCGAGGGCGCGGCCAGCGTTGGCACCGCCGCGCTGCTGGCCGGCAAGGTCGTCCCGCAAGGCCCGACCGTCTGCATCCTTTCCGGCGCGAATATCGACCCCGCGCTGCATGCCCGCATCATGGCGGAGGCCGCATGAGACCGCCCGTGACCATCCTGACCGAGACCGACCTGCGCGCCCTGGTGCCGCTGGACGGCGAGGCCGTCGCCTGCATCCGCGACGCCTTCGTGGCGCTGGCGACCAAGCCCGTCGCCATGCCGCCGATCCTGCGCCTGGACATTCCCGAACACCGGGGCGAGGTTGATGTGAAGACCGCCTATGTTCCCGGCCTCACGCATTTCGCCATCAAGATCTCGCCCGGTTTCTTCGGCAACCCGGCGCTCGGCCTGCCCTCGACCAACGGCATGATGGTGGTGCTGTCCGCGACGACCGGGCTGGTCGAGGCGCTGCTGCTGGACAACGGCTACCTGACCGATGTGCGCACCGCCGCCGCCGGGGCGGTGGCCGCCGATGCGCTGGCCCGGCCGGATGCGGCCACGGCGGCGATCCTTGGCGCCGGGATGCAGGCGCGGATGCAGTTGCAGGCGCTGGCGCTGGTCCGGCGGCTGACCGGCGCACGTGTCTGGGCGCGGGATCCCGCCAAGGCGCAGGCTTTCGCGGCCGAGATGACCGCCACCCTGCGCATCCCCGTCACCGCCGCCGCCGCCAGCGTGGCCAAGGCGACGCGGGATGCCGATCTGGTGGTCACGACCACGCCGTCCGAAAGGCCCATCCTGGCCGCCGCCGATATCGCCGCCGGCACGCATGTCACCGCCATGGGCTCGGACGCCCAGCACAAGAACGAGATCGCCCCCGACCTGATCGCGCGCGCCCATTACGTCGCCGACCGCCTGTCGCAGACCCGCGAGCTGGGGGAGCTGCACCACGCGCCGCTGGCCGGGCGGGACTTCCCCGAGCTGGGCCAGATCCTGGCCGGGCAGCGCCCCGGCCGCAGCGATCCCGAACAGATCACCCTGGCCGACCTGACCGGCACCGGCATCCAGGACACCGCCATCGCCACCCTGGCGCTTGCCCGCGCGGGCAAGGCCGGGGCCGGACGCAGCTTCACCCTGTAAGAGAAACCGCCATGACAGACGTCGCATTGAAGTTCACCCGCGAGGAATATGCCGACCGCCTCGCCAAGACCCGCCGGGCGATGGAGGACAAGGGCGTCGATCTGCTGATCGTCACCGATCCGTCGAACATGAACTGGCTGACCGGCTATGACGGCTGGTCCTTCTATGTCCATCAATGCGTGGTGGTGCCGCCCGAGGGCGAGCCGGTCTGGTATGGCCGCGGACAGGACGCCAACGGTGCCAGGCTGACGGCTTACCTGAAGCCCGAAAACATCATCGGCTATCCCGACCATTACGTGCAGAACCCCGAGATGCACCCGATGGATTACCTCTCGGGCATCTTGCGCGACAAGGGCTGGGGCACGAAGCGCATCGGCGTCGAGATGGACAATTACTGGTTCACCGCCGCCGCCTTCGCCAGCCTGACGCGGAACCTGCCGGACGCGCGCTTCACCGATTGCACGGCGCTGGTGAACTGGCAGCGCGCGGTGAAATCGCCGCAGGAGATCGCCTATATGCGCAACGCGGCGCGCATCGTCGAGGCGATGCATGTCCGCATCCTCGACAAGGTGCAGGTCGGGATGCGCAAATGCGACCTGGTGGCGGAAATCTACGATGCCGGCACCCGCGGCGTCGACGGCATCGGCGGCGACTATCCGGCCATCGTGCCGCTGCTGCCCTCGGGTCGCGACGCCTCGGCCCCGCATCTGACCTGGGACGACAAGCCGATGAAACCGGGCGAGGGCACCTTCTTCGAGATCGCCGGCTGCTATCACCGCTACCACGTGCCGCTGTCGCGCACGGTGTTCCTGGGCCAGCCGACGCAGGCTTTCCTCGATGCGGAAAAGGCCACGCTGGAGGGGATGGAAGCCGGGCTTGCCGCAGCGAAGCCCGGCAATACCTGCGAGGACATCGCCAAGGGTTTCTTCGACGTGCTGGCGAAATACGGCATCGTCAAGGACAACCGCACCGGCTACGGCATCGGCGTCAGCTATCCGCCAGACTGGGGCGAGCGCACCATGTCGCTGCGCCCCGGCGACCGCACCGTGCTGCAGCCCGGCATGACCTTCCATTTCATGACCGGCCTGTGGCTGGAGGACATGGGGCTGGAGATCACCGAGTCGATCCTGATCACCGAGACCGGCGTGGAATGCCTCGCCCATGTCCCGCGCCAGCTGTTCGTGAAGGACTAGCGCCATGTTGCAGATGCAGCCTGCGCCCTCGCCCATCGCGGCGACGGTGGATTTCGCGGCGCCGGGGGTTCACCACGGCTTCCTGCGCCTGCCGCATTCGCGCGACGACGCAGCCTGGGGCTCGGTCATGACGCCGATCACCGTGGTCAACAACGGCGAGGGGCCGACGGCGCTTCTGACCGGTGCCAACCACGGCGACGAATACGAGGGGCCGATCGCGCTGTTCGACCTGGCCGCGACCGTGCGGGCCGAGGACGTCACCGGCCGTATCATCATCGTGCCGGCGATGAACTACCCGGCTTTCGTCGCGGGCACCCGCACCTCGCCCATCGACCGGGGCAACCTGAACCGCAGCTTTCCGGGGCGGCCGGACGGCACGGTCACGCAGAAGATCGCGGATTACTTCCAGCGCGTGCTGCTGCCGATGGCGGATGTGGTGCTGGATTTCCATTCCGGCGGCAAGACCCTGGATTTCCTGCCCTATTGCGCCGCCCATATCCTGCCCGACAAGCGGCAGGAGGCGGCGGCCTTCGATCTTGTGCGCGCCTTCGGGGCGCCCTGGTCGGTCAGGATGCTCGAGATCGACGCGGTCGGCATGTATGACACCGCGGCCGAGGAAATGGGCAAGGTCTTCGTCACCACCGAGCTGGGCGGCGGCGGCACGGCGACCGCCCGCACCGCCGGCATCGCCAGGCGCGGCCTGCGCAACCTGCTGGTCGCGGCGGGCGTGATGCGCGGCGAGGTGGTGGCGCAGCCGACGCGCTGGCTGGACATGCCCGACGCGGATTGCTTCACCTTTGCCGAGGATGGCGGGCTGATCGAGTTCCTGGCCGATCTGGGCGATGCCGTGGAACAAGGCCAGCCGGTCGCCCGCATCTTCCCGGTGACCCGCACCGGCTTGGCCCCGGTCGCGGTCCATGCCCGCCGCGGCGGGCTGATGATGGCGCGGCATTTCCCCGGCATCGTGAAACCCGGCGATTGCGTCGCCGTCATCGGCGAGGAGGTTCAGCCATGATCACCGACAAGACCCTGATGCGCGAGGATGCCTTCGTGAACGGCGCCTGGGTGGCCGGGCCGCGCTTTGCCGTCACCGACCCCGCCACGGGCAGGCCCGTGGCGCAGGTGGCGCGGCTGGACGCTGCGCAGGCGCGCGCGGCCGTCGATGCGGCGCAGGCGGCTTTCGCCGGCTGGTCCGCGCTGCTGCCGCAGGAACGCGCCGCCGTGCTGATGCGCTGGCACCGGCTGATCGTCGATGCGCGCGAGGATCTGGCGCGGATCATGACCGCCGAGCAGGGCAAGCCGCTGTCCGAATCGCGCGGCGAGATTGACTATGCCGCCAGTTTCGTCGAGTTCTATGCCGAGGAAGCCAAGCGGCCGAACATCGAAAGCGTGACCTCGCATCTTTCGACCGCCGAGATGGAGCTGTGGCGCGAACCCCTGGGCGTCGCGGCGCTGGTCACGCCCTGGAACTTTCCCTGCGCCATGATCACCCGCAAGGCGGCCGCGGCCTTGGCGGCGGGCTGCACCGTGGTCGTGCATCCCTCGGCCGAGACGCCGCTGTCGGCGACCGCGCTGGCGGAGCTGGCGGATCGGGCGGGGTTTCCGGCCGGCGTCTTCAACGTGGTGACGGGCGACGCGCCCGAGATCGTCGGGGAATGGTGCGCCGATCCGCGGGTGCGGGCGCTGTCCTTCACCGGCTCGACGCAGGTCGGCAAGCTGCTTTATCGCCAAAGCGCCGAGACGGTGAAGCGGCTGGTGCTGGAACTGGGCGGGCACGCGCCCTTCATCGCCTTTGCCGATTGCGACCTCGACCTGGCGGTGGATGAGGCGATCAAGGCCAAGTTCGCCACCTCGGGCCAGGACTGCCTGGGCGCCAACCGTTTCCTGATCGAGCGGCCGGTCTATGACGAATTCTGCCGCCGCTTCACCGCTGCTGCCGCCGCGCTGACCCTGGGGCCGGGGGTCGAGGATCGCGACCTTGGCCCCTTGATGAACGAGGGCGCGGTCCAGAAGCAGGAGGAGCACGTGGCCGATGCCTTGGCGCATGGCGCGCGCCTTCTGACCGGCGGCAGCCGCGATCCGCAGGGGCCGCTGTTCTATCGCCCGACCGTGCTGGCCGACGTGCCGGCCGAGGCGCGGATCTTCCACGAGGAGACCTTCGGCCCCGTCGCCGCCATCGCCGCCTTCGACACCGAGGACGAGGCGGTGCGTATCGCCAATGCCACCGAATACGGGCTGGTCGCCTATGTCCACAGCCGCGATCCGCGCCGCATCTACCGCCTGTCGCGCGCGCTGTCGTTCGGCATGGTCGCGGTGAACCGCACCAAGGTCACCGGCGCGCCGATCCCCTTCGGCGGCATGAAGCAGTCGGGCCTGGGCCGCGAGGGCAGCCGCCACGGGCTCGAAGCCTTCACCGAGATCAAATACGTCTGCCGCGACTGGGCAGAGACAAGGAGAGCATGATGCTGACCAATGACCAGCTGTCCAAATGGGACCGCGAGAGCCTGTTCCATCCCTCGACCAACCTCGGCCAGTTCGCGCGCGGCGAAGGCGCGCAGCGCATCGTCTCGGGCGCGGAAGGCGTCCATATCACGGATCGGGACGGCAACCGGCTGCTGGACGGCTTCGCCGGGCTCTATTGCGTGAACGTGGGCTATGGCCGGCCCGAGATCGCCGAAGCCATCGCCGCACAGGCGCGCGAGCTGGCCTATTACCACGCCTATGCGGGGCATGGCTCGGAAGCCTCGATCACGCTGGCGAAAATGGTCATGGACCGGGCGCCCAAGAGCATGGCGCGGGTCTATTTCGGCCTGGGCGGCTCGGACGCCAATGAGACGAACATCAAGCTGGTCTGGTATTACAACAACATCCGTGGCTTGCCGCAGAAGAAGAAGATCATCTCGCGCTGGCGGGGCTATCACGGCTCGGGGCTGATGACCGGCTCGCTGACCGGGCTGGAGCTGTTCCACAAGAAATTCGACCTGCCGCTGGCGCAGGTGATCCATACCGAGGCGCCCTATTACTATCGCCGCAAGGACGCCGGCATGTCCGAGGAACAATTCAGCGCCCATTGCGCCGAGGAGCTGGAGCGGCTGATCGCCGCCGAGGGCGCCGAGACCATCGCCGCCTTCATCGGCGAGCCGGTGCTGGGCACGGGCGGCATCGTGCCGCCGCCCAAGGGCTATTGGCAGGCGATCCAGAAGGTGCTGGCGCGCCACGACATCCTGCTGATCGCGGACGAGGTGGTGACGGGCTTCGGCCGGCTGGGCAGCATGTTCGGCAGCGACCATTACGGCATGACCCCCGACATCATTACCATCGCCAAGGGCCTGACCTCGGCCTATGCGCCGCTATCGGGCAGCATCGTCGGGCAGAAGGTCTGGGAGGTGCTGATGCAGGGCAGCGACGAATATGGCGTGCTCGGCCATGGCTGGACCTATTCCGCCCATCCCATCGGCGCGGCGGCGGGCATCGCCAACTTGCAGCTGATCGACAAGCTGGGGCTGGTCGAGAATGCCGGCCGGGTCGGCCGCACGCTGAACGATCGGATGCGGGCGGCGCTGGGCGATCATCCGAACGTGGGCGAGATCCGCGGCGAGGGCATGCTCTGCGCCGTCGAGCTGGTCCGCGATCGCGACAGCCGCGGCTTCTTCGACGCGGCCGAGGGCATCGGCGGCAAGGTCGTCGCCGCGATGCTGAAGCGCGGCGTGATCGCGCGGGCCATGCCGCAGGGCGACATTATCGGCCTGGCCCCGCCGCTCTGCCTGACCGAGGCCGAGGCGGATGTGATCGTCGAGGCCACTGACGCATCCGTGCGCGAAATCCTCGGCTGAGCGAGGACGGGGATCGGACCGGAACACGGCTTGCGTGTTTGCGCCTTCGGTGTTCCGGCGGCGCATCGGGTCCGCGCGGGGGCGAATGCCGGACCATGATGCCCTGCGGGGGTCGCGGCGGTGTTGATGCCCTGCGCCCGCTGCTGTTAAGCATGGCCGCAACGAGAAGAACCCTTCCACGAGCGGCAGGACGAGCAGACGATGACGATTCCCTATCCAAGACTGCGCATGGGCGCGGCGCTTGCGGCCGCGCTGCTGGTGCTGACAGGCTGTTCGATGTTCCACCGGCACAGCCCGCAGGAATGCATGGAGCGGGCGATGTATTTCGAATCGAACCGCTCGAGCCGGGACGGCATGATCGCCGTCGGCAGCGTGGTCATGAACCGCGTCCGGTCAGATCAGTTTCCCAATTCCGTCTGCGGTGTCGTCGGACAAAAGGGGCAGTTCGCGCCGGGGATCATGACGCGGCGGATGGACAGGCCCTCGCCGCAGGTCAGCGAGGCGGCGCGCGCCGTCCTGCGCGGCGAGCGCCATCCCCTGATCGGCAACGCGATGTTCTTTCACGCGGCCGGGCACCGGTTTTCCTATGACAACATGCATTACGTCCTGGTGGCCGGCGGCAATGCCTTCTACGAAAAGCGCAAAAGCCATCTGGTGACGCGGCCGGTCCCGCCGCCGCCGCTTGAGGGCATCACCCGCCGCTAGCCCCCTCCGGCGCATCGGCACCCGAAGGGATCACGGCAGGCGCAGGCGCTGCAGGACGCGGCTGGCGACGGCCGCGGTCTCCTGCCAGCCGGGCAGGGCGGCGCCGGCCCGGGCCGCCGCATCGCCCATCCGCGCCCGCAGCGTTTCGTTGCCCAGCAGGCGGCGCAGCGCAGAGGCGAAGGCCGGCGGATCGTCGGGCGGCACCAGCAGCCCCGCGGTGGCGGGCACGGTGTCGGGGACGGCGCCGGTCGCGCAGCTGACGATCGGCAGGCCATGCGCCAGGGCCTCGTCGAAGACCAGGCCGTGGCCCTCGTATCGCGTCGCGAGCGCGAAGATCGACGCGCGCGCGTAAAGCCGCTCCAGCCGCCCGGCATCGACCCGCCCCGCCAGCGTCACCCGATCCGCGACCGGGCTTTCGGCCAGTTGCCGGGCCAGCGCGGCGGCATGGGCGCGGTCCCAGGGATTGCCGACGATCACCGCCTGCCAGTCCAGATCGGCCAGCTCCGCCAGCGCGGTCAGCAGCAGGTCATGGCCCTTGCGCGGATGGAGGATGCCGACCGACAGGATCAGCGGCGGGTTGGCCGGCGACGGGGCAAGCCGCGCCGGCTCGACCCCCGGCCGGGCGATGGTGATGCGCTCGGCGGGCACGCCGTAGCGGTCGGTCAGCATGGCCCGGGCATGGCGGCTGGGGACCAGCACATGCCGCGCCAGCTGCAGGTTGTCGCGCTCGGTCCGGTAGAGATGCGCGCGCCGCGCCGGGTCCAGGCCGGTCTCCATCGCCAGCGGGTGGTGGATCATCGCCACGACGGGCGCACGGACCCGGGCGAGACCGGCCGTGTCGACGGCGCCGAAGACCAGCCCGTCGATGATCAGCGGCCGGTCCTCGGCCGCCAGCGCCGCCACGGCCGCCGCCATCTCGGCCGGCGTCGGGTCGGGGAAGCTGGCGGGCAGCTGCAGGTGACGCATGTCGTGGCCCAGGGCGCGCAGCCCCTCCAGCAGGCGGCGTTCATAGATATAGCCGCCGGTCAGCGTGGCGATGTCGCCGGGGATGGCGAAGGCGGCGTCGCAGGGTCGGGTCATGGGCGCACCTGTTCGGGGGCGTAGCGGGCCAGCACCCGGCGCTCGGCCGCGCCGACACCGGCATGGCCCAGCCAGGACAGCGCCGTCACCAGCACCACCGCGGACCAGAGCATGTCGTAATCCGAGACCGAGGCCGACAGCGCCATCAGCCCGCCGATGCCGCCGCCGGTCGCCAGCCATTCGACCACGGTGACGGCCAGCACCGCCGCCGGCACGCTCATCCGCGCCGAGGCGAAAAGTGCGGGCAGCATGGCCGGGATGCGGACATGGATCATCTGCCGCCAGCGGCCGGCGGCATAGCTGCGGAACACGTCGAGGATCTGGCCGGGCGCTTGCCGCAGCCCGTGCTGGCAGGCGACGAAGGTCGGGAAGAACACCATGACCGCGACCAGCACCACCACCCCCGCCGCGCCGCGCCCGACCAGCAGCACGATCAGCGGCGCCGTGGTCACGATCGGGATGGCGCGCAGCGCGATGGCAACCGGCGTGACCAGCGCCGAAAGCGCCGGCAGCAGCGCCAGCAGGATGGCGAGTCCCGCCCCCGCCGCCAGCCCCGCCGCATAGCCGGGCAGCACATGCGCCCCGGTCTGCGCCAGCGCCTGCGCAAGGGCCTGCCGGGTCTGGGCGGCATCCGGCGCCCAGGCCAGCGCCGCCAGCACGTCGCCCGGCCGCTTGGCGAAGAACGGGCTGAGCCCGGCCAGCCGCAGCCCCGCCCACCACGCGGCAAGCACCGCCGCGACCACGGCGAGCGTCGAGGCCAGCGCCGCGCGGCGCGCGCCGGGCGCCGCGCCCGGCGGGGCCAGCAGCACGGGCGGCGGTTCGTCCAGGAAGCGCCGGGCCGCCCCGCCGATCAGCGCATAGGCCGCGACCGCGACGGCGGCGGAGAGCGCCGCGATGCTCCAGAGCGCGGGGACGTCCAGCGCGCGGGTGAAGCGGATGGTCAGCACGCCCATGCCGCGCTCGGCCCCGGTGAACTCGCCCACCAGCGCCCCGAGGAAGGCGGCGGGGGCCGAGATCTGCAGCCCGGCGACCAGATAGGGCAGGGCGGCGCGCAGCCGGACATGGCGCAGTTCGGCCATGCGGCCGCGGCCATAGACGCGGATCAGGTCCAGCCAGGCGGCGGGCACGGCGCGCAGGCCGGCCAGCAGCGGGATCAGCGTGGTGTAATAGACCGCCAGCGCCGCCAGGGCGATCTGTGGCCCCTCGCCCGGTCCCATCATCACCCGCAGGATCGGCCCGGTCGCGACCAGCGGCAGGCAGAAGACCACCAGCGCCAGGCCCGAGACCAGCCCGGTCAGCTTGGGCCAGAGCAGCGCCAGGCCGGCCAGCGCCACGGCGGCCAGGTTGCCCAGCAGAAAGCCCGCCGCCGCATTGGCCCCGGTGACGGCCAGCGCCCGCGACAGCAGGCCGGCATGGGCGGCGGTCCATTGCGCGACCTCGGCCGGGCCGGCGATCAGGTAGCGGCCCGACAGGGCCAGGGCCGCGGCCTGCCACAGGGCAAGCAGCAGCACCAGCCCGGCCAGCGCGTTCCGCATGCTCATGCCGCGCCGGCCGGGGCCGAGAGCGCCGCCCGCGCCTCGGCCTCGATGCGGCGGAAGGCGGGGCTGTCGGCCAGTCCGGGGCGGCGCGGATGCGGCAGGGGCACGGCGATGTCCGCGACGATCCGCGCCGGGCGGGGCGACAGGACCAGGATGCGGTCGGCGAGCAGCACCGCCTCGGCCAGCGAATGGGTGACCAGCAGCGCCGTGGTGCCCTGCGCCTGCCAGAGCGGCGGCAGGTCCTGCGCCAGCTGGCGGCGGGTCAGCTCGTCGACTGCGCCGAAGGGCTCGTCCAGCAGCAGCACCTGCGGCGCGGTGGCCAGCGCGCGGGCGATGGCGGCGCGCTGGCGCATGCCGCCCGACAGCGCCGCGGGGCGGGTGGCGGCGAAGCCCTCCAGCCCGACCAGCCGCAGCAGTTGCGCCACCTTGCCCGGATCGGCGGGCTGGCGGGCGAGCTTGCGCGCCAGCGCCACGTTCTGCGCGGCGCTGAGCCAGGGCAGCAGCGAGGGGTCCTGGAACGCCACCGAGATCGCGCCGCGCGCGCGCTGCCGGGCCGGGTCCAGCCCGCCGATGCGCACCTGCCCGCCCTCCGGCAGCTCAAGCCCCGCGACCAGCCGCAGCAGCGTGGACTTGCCGCAGCCCGAGGGGCCGATCAGCGCCGTGGTCTGCCCCGCGGCGAAATCGGCATCGAAGCCCGCGACTGCCTGCACGCCGCCGGGCCAGGTCTTGGTCAGCGCCCGGCAGGCGATCCCGGCGCGGCTATCCTGCATGGACCGCCTCCAGGATCGAGCGGTCCCAGAGCGCGGGCGTCATCTCGCGCCCCAGCAGCGAGAGGGTGCGGATATTGGCCTCGACCGCCTCGTCGCTCCACCAGCCGAACCCGTGCCGCTCGGTCAGGTCCGAGAACATCAGCGGCAATTGCCGGCGCGCCTGCAGCTTTTGCGTGGGCAGGTCCAGCCCGGCATCGGGGAACAGGGCGACGGTCAGATCGGCGGCCGCATCGCTGTCGGCGCGGCAGGCTTCCCAGCCCCGCGCCTCGCCCGCCATCAGGGCCACCAGCGCCTCGCGGCGGTGGGCAAGGCTGTCCTCGGTGGCGATATAGGTCTGGGAATGCAGGGCATAGCCGTGATCGGCCATCAGCATGGTGCGGGCCTCGATGCCCTGGATCGCCATGGCGACCGGCAGGTCGGTTTCCCAGCAGAGCAGGCAATCCACCTCGCCCGCGATCAGCGGCTGGGCGGAATATTGCGTGGGCACGATGCGGATGGCGTCGAAATCGACATCGTTCAGCTTGCACAGCGCCTGAAGCACCGGCGTGTTGGCGATGGCCATGCCGATGCTTTTCCCCGGCAGGTCGGCGGGGGTTTCCACGGGATTGCCCGGCAGAGAGGCGATGGCGAAGGGGTTCTTCTGCATGGCGACGCCGATGATGCGGAACGGCGCCCCCTGCGCCACCGCCGCTGCGGCGTAATCGGCGGCAGAGATGCCCACCAGCGCCGTGCCCGCCACCACCGGCGGCTCGACCGGGGCGTTCGGGCCGCCCTGCAGCAGCGCGACCTCCAGCCCCGCCTCGCGCCACCAGCCGTTCTGCAGCGCGATGTAGCTGCCGGCGAACTGCACCGAATGCAGCCAGGACAGCTGCAGCGCCACGGCTTCCTGCGCCCGCGCCGGGCGCGGCAGGCCCGAGAGGCCGAGCGCCAGCCCCGCCGCCCCCGTCTGCAGAAGCCGGCGCCGTGTGAGCGGGGAATGGGTCATGAAGGCACCTCCGTTCGGGTCGTGGTGGGACTGGGGGAGGAACGGCCCTGCGCGGCCGGGCGTTCCATCGGCGCGATTCCCGGCGCGGCAAAGCCCTGCAGGATCAGGTCGCGCATCCGGTCCATCGGTATCGCGGCGCTGTCCGGCGGCGGGACCAGGCCGGGGGCAAAGCCCCATGCGGCGCTGCGTTCGACCAGCGCCGCGGGACCGATCACATGCATGGGCACGTCGCGTCCGCCATCCGGCGCAATCCCTTGCGCGGCCTCATGATCGCCCAGCACCAGGATCAGCGGCGGTTCGTCCGCATGGCGCAGCGCATAGGCTATGACGGTCTGCAAGGCATAGTCGATCGCGTCGCGGTAATGCCGGCGGATGTTGTCGCGGTCGCGCCAGACCTCTTGCGGGCTTTCCCCGGCGGCGGCCATGGCGGCGAAGGCCGAGCCGTCCCCGACCTCGTCCCAGCCGATCAGCCGCGGCACCGGCACCCAGGGCGCGTGCGAGGAAATCAGCGCCACCTGTGCGAAAAGCGGCGCGCCGTCCTGCCCGCGCAGCAGCCGGTCGGCGGCGGCCAGGGTGAACTGGTCGGGCATGGTGACCCAGTTGAAGGGCGGGCCGCGATAGCCCAGATCCGGCGCGGCCAGGATGCGGTCGAAACCCATCTGCGCCGCCTCGGGCCAGGGGCGGGTGATGGCCGGCATGACGGCGGCGGTGCGGAAACCGGCGCGCCGCGCGTGGTGGAACAGTCCCTGCCGCCCGCTGGCCAGCATGGCCTGATAAAGCGCCTGATCGCCGATCCAGAGCCCCGAGGCGAATGTCGCATGCGCCAGCCAGCTTTGCCCGCCCTGCGTCGGCGAGACCAGGTATCCCGAGCGCATGGCAAGGCCGGCCCGCGCCAGATCGGCCTCGGCCCGGCGCAGGGTGGCGCGGTGGGTTTCGGCATAGAGGGGCGTCGCGAAGCTCGCCCGGCCGTAGCTTTCCACGAAGATCACCAGCACGTCGCGGTCGATGGCGCCCAGCAGGCCCGGCCGCTCCGCCATCGGGTCCTGTGCCGCGGCCGCCCGGAAGTCGCGCAGCGCGGCGACGGTTGCGGCGGCCAGCCCGGCGCGCTGGCTGGCATAGCGGAGATTCTCAAGCCTGGGCGTCATGGCCGGCAGCAGCGCCAGCCCGACTGCCGCGGCAAGGGCGATGCCCGCACGTCGCCCCGTGGCCGGGCGGGTCCAGAGCCCCGTCGCCCACCACAGCGCCCCGCCGATGCCCAGGGCGGCGAGGGCGGCGGCGAGCACGGCGCCAAGACCCGCGAGCCCGCCGAAGCTGCCGGCAAGCAGCCGCACCGCCGCATCCAGCAGCGGCAGATCGGCCGCGATGTTGAAGGGCCGCCCCAGCGCCGCGACCATGCCCAGATCGGCCAGCTTCTGCACCGCCAGCAGCGTAAGCGCCGCCGCAACCGGCAGGCGCGCCATGCCGCCGCCGAGGACCAGCGCAAGCAGCAGCAGCGGCAGTTCCGGCGTCGGGCGCATCGCGGCCCCGGGCAGGGTCAGCGCCAGCTGGATCGCCAGCGCCGCGATCAGCAGCGGCAGCGCGCGGCGCATCGTCATCGCCGATGCCGCCACAGCCAGCGGATGTCGAGCGCGAAGGACAGCGCCAGCGCCGCCGTGGCGAGCCATGCCAGGAACCCGGCCTGCGCATGGCTGGGCAGCGGCGTTTGCAGCAGGACCAGCGTGCCGAGCTGCAGCACGCAGATCGCCTTGCGCCGCAGCCGCTGCGGCAGTTCGGCCCGCAGCCAGGGTAGGACGAGGCCGGCGGCGACGAAGCCATAGCGCAGCACCCCAAGCAGCAGCACCCCGGGCCCCAGCGTCGTGCCCAGCCAGGCATGCAGCGCCAGGGTCAGGGCGAAAGCGGCATCGACCTCCATGTCGAAGCGGGCTCCGAAGCCCGAGACGAGGCCCGCGCGCCGCGCCAGCCAGCCGTCCAGCCCGTCGAGCGCCAGCGCGACGCCTCCGACGATGGTGACCGCCCATCCCGCCGCGGCGCCGTCCGCAAGCGGCGCCAGCAGCGCGCAGGTGATCGCGGCCCGCAGCAGCGTCACCGCATTGCAGCCGCCGATCCGGTCATGCGGATAGCTATGCCGCATCTGCGCCAGCACCACGGCGCAGCAGCCCAGATAAAGCGCGCTGGCGGCGAGCCAGCCCCCGGCCGTGCCGCCGATGCCGCCAAGCCGCAGCGCCTGCATGGCGAAAACGCCCATGGCGGCGCTGGCGGCAACCTGCGCCGGTATCCCGGCCGCCGGACGAGGCGGCGGCGCAAGCGGGCCGTGATCGGGGTCTGACATGGGAAAATGCTACGCCAAGCGTGGGTTCCGTCAAGATGCCACGGCTTTGCGCCCGGCGGCGTTTGCGCTAGGATGGCGCAAAGGAGCCAGCCGATGACCGAGCCCGCATCCGGTTACCGAACGCCCGCCCGCCTGTTTCACTGGATCGTCGCGCTTGCCGTGCTGCTGATGATCCCGGCGGGGCTGACCATGACGCGCGAGGGGCTGGACCGCGGCTTGCAGGATGCGCTGTTCATCTTTCACAAGAATACCGGCACGCTGCTGATCCCGGTGATCCTGGCGCGGATCGTCTATCGCCGCCTGCATCCGCCGCCGCCCCTGCCGGCCTCGGTCCCCGGCTGGCAGCGGCGGGCGGCCGCGGCCTCGCATGTGGCGCTGTATGTCCTGCTGTTGGTCATGCCGCTGAGCGGCTTCGTGCGGGTGCGGGCGGGCGGCTTTCCCATCGAGTTGCTCGACGCGATGGGCGCCGGGCCCTGGCTGCCGAAATCCGAGCCCCTGGCCGCCGCCGCGCAGGGGCTGCATTTCATCGCCGCCCTGCTGCTGATTGCGCTGCTGGCGCTGCATGTCTCTGCCGCCCTGCATCATGCGCTGGTGCGCCGCGACGGGGTCTGGCAGCGCATGTGGCCGCCCGGCGGCGGGTGAGGGCCTGCCTGCTGGGATGGGGCCTGGATCGCGGCCCGCCGGCCGCGACCGGCCCTTGTCTGCGGCGGCGATCGGCAAGACTTGGCCAATGCGGGATCGATGCCTTGAAATACCGCCCCGGCTGGGCCTCGATGGCAAGCGACTGAATCACCTATCCTTGGGGCAACATGTATTCGCAAAAACTTCTCCGTCGCACCGTGCTGCAGGCCGCTCTGGGGGGCGGCGCCTTCTTCCTGCTGCCCCGGATCGCGCGTGCGGCGGACAGCATCGCCGGCGATGCCGAGCCGGAGGCGTTTTCCTTCGAGGGCCTGACGGAGCGGGCCCGGGCGTTGGCAGAGGCCGCCTATCGGCCGCCCGAGATCGAGGAGGCCGAGATCCTCGAAGAGGTGGATTACGACCGCCACAACGAGATCCGCTTTCGCCAGGACCGGGCGCTCTGGGGCGACGAGCCGGCTTCGTCACAGGTGCGGTTCTTCTTTCCCGGCCGCTATTTCAAGCAGCCGGTCCACATCCATGCGCTCAAGGACGGGATGGCGACAGAGATCCCCTTCTCGCTGGATCTCTTCGACATCCCCGCCGACAATCCGGCGCGTCGGCTGGCCCGGACCGACGGCTTCGCCGGCTTCAGCGTCATGGATGCGGAAACCGGGCTCGACTGGATGGCGTTCCTGGGCGCCTCCTACTGGCGGACCTCGGGCTATAGCGGCCAGTTCGGCCTCTCGGCCCGCGGCCTGGCGATCGACACCGCCATCCCCGACGGGCCCGAGGAATTCCCGCTTTTCACCCATTTCTGGCTGGAGCCGGAAACCGACAGCGGCATGACCACCTATGCGCTGCTGGACAGCCCGCGCGCGACCGGCGCCTATCGCATCGTCTCGCGCCGCGGGGCGGGGATCGAGCAGGACGTGACCGCCCATATCTTCATGCGCGAGGGCGTCGAGCGGCTGGGCATCGCGCCGCTGACCTCGATGTATTGGTTCGGCAAGAACGCACCGCATATCGCGCCGGACTGGCGGCCCGAGGTCCACGACTCGGACGGGCTCGAGATCCTGACCCATACGGGCGAGCGCATCTGGCGGCCGCTGAACAATCCGCCGCATACCATGGCGAACGCCTTCAGCGCGCCCTCGGTCAAGGGCTTCGGCCTGATGCAGCGCGAAAGGAATTTCGAGGAATATCAGGATGACGGCGTCTTTTACGAAAAGCGCGCCAGCGCCTGGGTCGCGCCCAAGGGCGATTGGGGCGACGGCGCGGTCACCCTGGTCGAACTGAGCACCGATGACGAGATCCACGACAATATCGTGGCCTTCTGGCAGCCTGCCGTTCCGCCCGGCCCCGGCGAGGAATACCGGCTGGACTACCGGCTGTCCTGGCTCGAGGACAGCCCGCTGGCCGGCAGCACCGGGCAATTCGTCGCGGTCCGCATCGGCGCCGGCGGCGTGCCCGGCCAGCCGCGCCCGCAGGAGACGGTGAAGATCGTCTGCGACTTCGCGCCGGTTTCGCTGGAATCCGGCGACAAGCCGCATCTCGACATCACCGCCTCGCGCGGGGTGGTGTCCAACGACGCGGTCTATCCCGTCGTCGGCCGCCCGACCTGGCGCGCCATGTTCGACCTGGGCTTCGGCGGACCCGAGGAGCTGATGCCCCGCGACGACAGCCCCATCGACCTGCGGGTCTTTGTGGCGAGATCCGAGGACGCGGTCACCGAGACCCTGCTGCTGCAGCTGTTTCCCGCGCAATTGCGGGCCCTGCTGGCCAGCAGGCCCTGACCTGGCGGGCGGGTGGCCTTGCTGCGCCCGCCGCATACCGGCACATCGGTGTTGCGCGGCGGGCGCGCTCCGAAAGCCGCGGGCTCGGGGCAGGATAGGGAGCAAGCGCAATCGGCGCGGATCGGCCAGCCTCGCGCCGCCGGCCGCCCGATTGCAGCAGGTCCTTCGGCCCATAGCCCCGCAGCAGTTGCACGCCCGCCGTAGCGGCCGCGGACGGGCACCGCCATTCCGCGCGGCCGACCTCCGGCGGGATGGTGCCGGCGGATCCGCGTGGCACCTTCGGCGGCGGGGCAGAAAACGGGGTTTACCTTTGCGCCCGGGATCGGCAAGTTCGGGGCATGTATGCTTCGCACGGCTTCCTGCGCTCGGACATCGGCGACGTCGACGTGGTGTTTCACGAGGGCATCTATCATCTCTTCCACCTCGTCCTGCCGAACCATGATTTCATCGCCCATGCGGTCAGCTCCGACGGGCTGTCCTGGCGGCGGGTGAAGAACGCCTTCTTCGTCGGCGATCCCGGCGAATGGGACGACGACATGCTCTGGACCATGCATGTCACCCCCGACCCGGACCGGCCGGGCCAGTGGCGGATGTTCTATACCGGCCTGACCCGTGCCGAATTCGGCCGCATCCAGCGGGTCGGCATGGCGCGGTCCCCGGATCTTTATGCCTGGACCCGCTGCGAGGCGGCCTATCCGCTGGAGATCGGCGGCCCGCATTACGAATCCGGCGTCGAGGAGGGGCGCCACTGGGTCAGCTTCCGCGACCCGTTCTTCTTTCACGAGCCCGGCACCGGCACCCGCCTGCTGCTGGCCGCCGCGCGGGTCAAGGACGGGCCGGTGATCCGCCGCGGCTGCGTCGGCCTGGCGCGCGAGGTTGCGCCCGATCGCTTCGAATTCGGCCCGCCCCTGCACCGGCCGGGGCTTTACGACGATATCGAGGTGCCGAACCTGTTTCATTTCCACGGCCGCTATTACCTCATGGGCTCGATCCGCGAGGATACCAAGATCCATTACTGGTATGCCGATGGCATCGAGGGGCCCTACGAGAATTTCAGCGACGACGTGCTGCTGCCGCATGGCAACTATGCCGGCCGCATCTGCCGGGCCGGCGACCGGCTGCTGCTGTTCAGCTTCTTCAGCAAGACCGAGCTGCTGATCAACGGCCATGAATTCATCAAGCGGCTGCTGCCGCCCCCCAAGGAGATCGTCGCCCTGCCCGACGGCCGGCTGCGGCTGAAATCCTTTCACGGCTTCGACGCGCTGGTGACCGACCGGCTGGCCGTCGACAGCGCGGCCGAATGCCGGCTGCTCTGCGGCAATCCCACCGCCTGGGCCGAGATCCGCGGCGACAGCCTGTCCATCGGCAGCCATAGCGGTTTCGAGGCCTTCCTGCTGCCCGGCCAGCACGAGGAATTCCGCCTGCGGGCCGAGATGACCCTCAAGGGGCCGGGCAAGACCGGCCTGATCCTGCGCGCCAGCGACGAGGGCGACGGCTATCACCTGTCGCTCGATTGCGTGAACGGCATCGCGCAGATGCGCGCCTGGGGCGCCAATCCCACGCCGGAATTCGAACACGCATTCCGCTACAAGTCGCTGCAGGAGGCGCGTTTCCGCAGCTCGGCGCATGGACCGTGGCGGATCGAGGTGGTCGCGCATGGCACCTATCTGGAACTGTCCATCGACGGCCATGTGGTGCTGAGCCTGGTCGATGACAGCTTCCTGTGCGGCGCCGTGGGGTTCTGGACCGAATCCGCGACGCTGGGGCTTCGCGATGTGACGCTTGAGACCCTGAGCCGACCGGTCAGCGAACATGCGCCCGAAATGGTCTATACCACCACCCAGGCACCCGAGCTGCTGGCCGGCGCCGGGGCGGGCGAATGAGCGGCGGGACCGGGCAGGGCCCCTGGCTTCTGGTCAGCGATGTGGACGACACGCTGACCGGCGACCGGCCGGCGCTGGAGCGGCTATGGACGGCGGTGCGGCGCCATCCCGACCGGCTGCGGCTGGCGCTGAACTCGTCGCGGCCGGCGGCCAGCGTCGATGCGACCCTGGCCCGGGAATTCCCCGCGGATTTCGCCCCCGACGCGATCATCACCGGCATGGGCACCGAGATCCGCGTCGCCGGCGCCTGGCTCGAGGACTGGTCCGCCCGTTTCCGGCAATGGCCGGCCGAGGCCGTCTTCGCGCTGGTCTCCGGCATGGGCTTCGCCCCGCATCCGGCCGAGTTCCTGACCCCCGGAAAACTCAGCTTCGCAGTGCCCGATGCCGAGGCGCGCGCCCGGGTGCTGGAGGCGCTTGCCGCAGCGGACCTGCCGGTGCGGGCGGTGTTTTCCGGGCAAAGCGATCTCGACCTGCTCGCCCCCGGGGCCGGAAAGGACGCGGCAGCGCGGTTTCTTGCCGAAAGGCTGGGCATTCCGGCCGAGCGCATGGTGGTGGCGGGGGATTCGGGAAACGATCTGGCGCTTTTCGACGTTGGGTTTCGCGCCATTGCCGTCGGCAATGCGCGGCGGGAACTGATCGAGGCCATGCCCCGAGGCAAGAGCTATCGCGCGCGGGCGCCCCATGCGGCGGGTGTCCTGGAGGGGCTTGTCGCGCTGGGCATCCTGCCCGGCTGACACACGGCCGCAACAAAAGAGAGGAGACGAGAGCATGGCCCAATCCGTGGGTTCGCTGCTGATGATTTCATTGCATGGCTATGTCGCGGGCTCGCCCGAACTGGGCAAGCCCGATACCGGCGGCCAGGTGGTCTTCGTGCTGGAACTCGCCAAGCGCTTCGCGCGGCTGGGCTACAAGGTCGACGTGATGACCCGGCGCTTCGAGGACCAGCCGGCCGAGGACATCATCAACGACAACCTGCGCATCTGGCGCATCCCCTTCGGCGGCCCGGATTTCATCCGCAAGGAGGACATGCACGACTGGTATGGCGATTTCATCACCAACGCCCTGGCCGCCATCCGCCGCCGCGAGCTGCGCTATGACGTGGTCAACAGCCATTACTGGGATGCCGGGGTCTGCGGCCAGAAGATCGCCGAGGAATTGCAGATCCCGCATATCCACACCCCGCATTCGCTCGGCTGGTGGAAAAAGCACGACATGCACGGCGCCACCGCCGAGGAGATGGCGGGCTATCGCTTCGACGAGCGTATCCAGAAGGAATTCGTGCTTTACCGCAACTGCGATCACGTCATCGCCACCTCGGAGCAGCAGGTCGACCTGATCGTCGCCGAATATGCCCTGCCGCGCGAGCATATCACCATGATCCCGCCCGGCATCGACGAAAACCGCTTCACCCCCGCCACGCCCGACAAGGTGGCCGCGGCGCGGGCGCGGCTGAACATGGGCCCCTCCGACGTCTATGTCGTTGGCCGCGCCGCCGAGAACAAGGGCTACGACCTGATCATCCAGGCGCTGCCGGCGCTGAAGGTCCTGCAGCCCGAGGCGCGGCTGGTCCTGGCCGCCGGCGGCAATTCCGAGGCGGATTTCGCGCTGATCGACGAATGGAAGGCGGTGGCCGCCGAGGCCGGCGTCGCCGATTTCATCGACTGGCGCGGCTATGTTCCCGACGAGGAGCTGGTGGATTATTACCGCGCCCCCGGGGTCTTTGCGCTGCCCTCGCGCTACGAGCCTTTCGGCATGACGGCGGTCGAGGCGATGGCCTGCGGCACGCCCACGGTGACGACGATCCACGGGGGCCTGCACGAGCAGGTCGAATTCGGCCGCCACGCGCTGGTGGCCGACCCGAAGCGGCCCGAGGAATTCGCGGCGATGATCAACATGCCGCTGCAATATCCCTGGCTGCGCGACGTGCTTGCCGTCGAGGGCGCGCGCTTCGCCCGCCGCGTCTTCGGCTGGACCGGCATCGCGCGCCGGACCATCGCCGTCTTCGAGCAGTTCCGCGGCCGCTACGACGCCTATCAGGCCGATTTCCAGCCCTAGCCCGGGCCGCGTGCCGGTTGGCCGGGCGGATGCGCGGCTTGGTCGGCCCCGGGCGCCGAAGAAGGGGCCGATCAGCCCGGCGAAGCCCTGTCCGCCGTCCCCCTGTCCAGGGGCAGGGGTGACGGGTGGCCGGATCCCATGCATGTGCCGCGGTTCCGCGGGTCAGACCATCGGCTTTGCGACCTTGCCGATGCTGGCGCTGGCGACCGGCCCGGGGCCGGTCGCGGCGGCCTCGGGTCGCGCGGACCGGCGCGGCGGTCTTGGCGGCAGGTTCAGAAGCGCCAGGTCAGGCCGAACAGCGGTCCGGACATGGTCACGTCCATGCGCGTGCCGCCGCTTTCATAATCGACGTTCAGCATGCGATAGCCGGCCGAGATATAAAGGTTGTCGTTCGCCTGCCAGTTGGCGGTGGCGACGATCTGGCTGGTGCTTTCGGAACCGGCGCCGAAGCCGCCCAGATCGGCGTAAAGGATGGCCGACCAGCGCGGGGCCAGCGCGACATTGGCGCGCAGGGCGACGATGGGATCGACGAAGCTTTCCCGGGGCGAGGCCGTCCTTGCGCCTGCGGCGACCGAGATGCTGCTCTTGATGCTCCAGGCGCGGGCTCCGGCCAGCAGGTCCACCGCCACGCCCTCGGCCTCCAGGGCGCGGTAGCCGGCCAGCAGCGTCAGCGACCGCTGGGTCAGCTTGCCGCTGGCCGGCAGGCCGGGCGGAACCAGCCCCTCCCTCGAACTGGACGACCAGCTCAGATCGCCCAGGATCACCAGCCGGTCGCGCCGGGCATAGCCGGACAGGAAGAAGGCGCCGTCCAGATCCTCCAGCACATCCGAAAAGGACTTGTCGAAGGACAGCGTCGGCGCGCCCGCGCGCGGGGTGAGGTCGCCCCCGAGCCCGGTCGCCCAGACATAGGGGGTAAGCTGCCCGGCCCAGTCCTGCGCCGTGGCGGGCAGGCCGGCGGAGAGGGCAAGTGCGGCGATCGCGGCTGGCAGCAGGCGTTTCATGGTCACCCCCCGAGGCTGTTCTTGAAGATGCGGCCGCCCTTCACGATCAGCCGCAGGTTGTCGGTATCGGCCAGCCAGTCGAGGCCGGCCTCGGCATCGCCGTCGATGACCAGCAGATCGGCCAGCGCCCCCTCGGCGATCACGCCCAGCGGCCCGTCATAGGGCGCCCGCGCCCCCGACAGCGCCAGCAGCTCGCCCGCCGCCCCCGTCGCGCGGTGCAGCGCCGCCAGCGGCGACATGAAGCGGGCCAGCTTGGTCAGCTGCCGGCCCTGCGATTCACCGCCGCCATAGAGGATGTCGGTGCCGAAGGCCCAGTTCACCTTGTGCTTGTCGGCCCATTCGAAGGCGCGCATCGTGCCCTCGGCCACGGTCTTCTGGGCCGCGACGGCCTTGGGGTCGGTGTATTGGTTGGCATCCTCGTCGGCCAGGAAGGGCTGGATCGACCACCAGGTGCCGCTGTCGGCCATCAGTCGGACGGTGTCCTCGTCCGCCAGCTGTCCGTGCTCGATGGATTTCACCCCGGCCGCGACGCAGCGCCGGATCCCGGGCGATGTATAGACATGGGCGCAGACATAGGTGCCCCAGTCGCTGGCGGCATCCACCGCCGCGCGCATCTCGGCCTCGGTGAACTGCAGCGATTCGAGCGGGTCGTATTGCGAGGCGACGCCGCCGCCGGCGGCGATCTTGATCTGGCTGGCGCCCTTCATCAGCTGTTCGCGCGTGCGGCGCAGGACCTCGGGCACGCCGTCGGCCAGCCCCGACATGCCGGCGGCGCTGGCGTAATCCGCCGGGTCGGCGGGCATCGTCGGCAAGCTGTTCGAGAAGCGGAAATCGCCGTGCCCCGAAGTCTGCGAGATGATCGCCCCCGCCGGAAAGATGCGCGGGCCGGTGACGACACCGCGATCCACCGCCGCCTGCAGGCCGAAGGCCGGCCCGCCCACGTCGCGCACGGTGGTGAAGCCGCGCATCAGCGTGTTGCCGGCCTCGCGCCCCGCCATCAGGTGCACAAAGCCGATGTCCTGCGTCATGGCGGCGATCTGGCTGACCGCGACCAGCGTGGTGTGCCAATGCGTGTCGATCAGGCCGGGAATCACCGTGCGCCCGCCGCAGTCGATGCGCTCCGCCTCTGCCGGGCCCTGGCCGGGCGCCGGCAGCGCGGCGATGCGGTCGCCCTCGATCAGCACCTCGACGCCCTGGCGCAGCGACAGGGTGTTGCCGTCGAACAGCCGCAGGTTGGTCAGCAGCAGCGGCCGCCCCGCCGCCTGGCCGCGCGCCGGCTTCGGTGCCAGGCCGAAGCCCGCGAACATGCCGGTGACCGCCGCCATTCCGCCCAGCATCTGGCGGCGCGAGATGTCGGCCTCGATCCGGCGCATCGCGGCCAGGGTCTCGGGCGCGCCGCAGCGGCAGAAACGCAGCCGGCCGCTTTGGGCAAAGGATTGAAAACAGGTCTGACACATTGCCGATCCCCAAGGTCCCCCGGTGACAGCCCCGACCGGATGGGAAGCCCGGGAAGGCGAGCGCCATGCGCTTTTGCCAAACCTGCCTGCTGAACCGGGACGGCGTCAAGAAAATCCCGCGCGCACAGGCGCTTCCGCCGGCCGGGCCGCGGCGCATGCGGCCCGCGCCGCCGGCCGGATCGGTGCCGAGACGGCGCCCCGGCTGCGGCGCGCCGGACAGAATGGCAGGCTGCGCGGGCAAATTTTCTATTGAAATCAATGGAATAATTTGGCGCGTTGTTCCCGCCCGCCAGAGGAGAGGGCGCAGATCATCGGCAATGCGGACCCGGCCCCGGACCGCCCGGACTGCCGGAATGCTGGGCTCGTCCCGTTCCGACCATTCCGGGGCTTGGCTCCGATCAGATACCTCCAGGTCTCGCAAGATGCGGATGGCAGGCACCCGAAAGGAACGGCTTTCCCATGGGAGGGGAGGACATGGACCGCATTGCAAGGCAAGTGGACTGAGCAGGAGGACCGTTTCGGGTCGCCCGGGTCGGCTTCAACCGCCGGATGGCGCTGCCTACGGCGCTGGCGGTTCATCTGTGCATCGGCATGGCCTATGGCTTGCCGGGGGCATCTGGACGACGGTGAAAAAGGCGCGCTCGGCCATCAGATCGAGGACCCTTTCGGCACGGCGCCCAACGCCCTGCCGCCCGATTCGGTCAGATGCACCGTCGAGTGCGAGATGCTGGCGGCGCTGGACATGCAGGCCCCGGGCGGAAAGGTGCGCCCGGGTAAGGCCGGTCGCCGGCGCAGGGTTCCCGTCCGGTCCGCTGCATGAACCGCAAAGGGGCGGGCGCGCATGCCGGGCGGAGGCTGCCCCAGATCCTGCATCGGGGCTTCTCTGGCCGGGCGTTTGCGCTTAAACGGGCCCGGGACCTTCCGCCCGCCGATGCAGCAAGAGAAACACCCCGGGATGCAGGGATCGCAGAACGACAACGCCGATTTCGCCATCCGGCTGGACGACCTGGGCTACGAGGCCGGCGGGCGTCCGGTGCTTTCGGGGGTGACGCTGCATTCCTCGGCCCGGCGCATCGGCGTGGTGGGCCGGAACGGCTCGGGCAAGAGCACGCTGGCGCGGCTGCTTGCCGGGTTGCTGGCGCCGACCAGCGGGCAGGTCCGCGTCGGCGGCCACGACCTCTGCCGCGACCGCCGCGCGGCGCTGCGGACCGTCGGCATCCTGTTCCAGAACCCCGAGCACCAGATCATCTTCCCCCGCGTCGCCGAAGAGATCGCCTTCGGGCTGCGCCAGCAGGGGCTGGACAAGGCGCAGGCGGGGGCAAGGGTCGAGGCGGTGCTGCGGTCTTTCGACAAGCCGCATTGGCGGGACGCGCCGGTTTCGGCCCTGTCGCAGGGACAGAAGCATCTGGTCTGCATGATGGCGGTGCTGGCCATGCGGCCGCGCCTGCTGATCCTGGACGAACCCTATGCCGGGCTCGACATCCCGACCCGGCGCCAGCTCGGCCGCTATCTGCACCGGGCGGAAACGCGGCTTTTGCACATCTCGCACGAGCCGGGCGATCTGGAAGGCTGCGACGAGCTGTTCTGGCTGGATCGCGGCCGCATCGTCGCGCAGGGCGCACCCGCCGCGGTGCTGCCCGACTTCACCGCCGAGATGATCCGGCTGGGGGACCTCGATGATATCGCTGACCTCGCCGGTTGAGACCCGCGCCCATCGCTGGCCCGCGGGGCTGAAGCTGGGGGCGCTGTGCCTGGCCTCGACCGGGCTGTTTCTGCTCCCGGGCCTTGCCGTCCATGCCGGGGCGCTGGCGGCGGTGCTGGCGCTTTACGCCGCGCCGGGGCCGGTCTTCCTGCGCGCCGGTCTGGGCAGCCTGCGCGTCGTGCTGCCCTTTGTCGTCATCCTGCTGGCATGGCACGCGCTGACTGGCGACATGCGCCAGGGCCTGCTGATCACCCTGCGCATGGTCACGCTGGTCGCCCTGGCCAATCTGGTCACCATGACCACGCCGCTCGAGGATCTGGTGGCGCTGATCCGCCGCCTGACCGCGCCGCTGCGCCGGATGGGCCTGCCGACCGGGGCGCTGGAGATCGCCGTGCCGCTGGTGATCCGCTTCACGCCCGTCCTCGTCTTGCGCGCCGAGACGCTGGCCGAGGCGTGGCGCGCCCGCTCCCGTCGCCGGCCGGGCTGGCGGCTGATCCTGCCGCTGACCCTGCAGGCACTGGACGACGCCGATCATGTCGGCGAAGCTTTGCGGGCGCGGGGCGGCGCCCTTGGACCCTCAGGATCGGAGTAACCGCATGGAACGCAATATCGCGCAGATCGCGCTTTTCGCCGCGATGATCGCGGCGTTGGGGCTGGTGCCGCAGATCACCCTGGGTTTCGGCGTGCCGATCACCGCGCAGACGCTGGGCGTCATGCTGGCCGGCGCGGTGCTGGGTGCGCGGCGCGGCGCGGCGGCGGCGGGGCTGTTCCTGCTGCTGGTCGCGCTTGGCCTGCCGCTGCTGGCCGGGGGCCGCGGGGGCCTTGGCGTCTTCGTCTCGCCCACGGCGGGCTTCGCACTGGGCTTTCCGGTCGCGGCCTTCGCCACCGGGCTGTTCGTCGAACATGTCCGGCTGCGCTCGGCCGGGCTTGCGGCGGGGCTGGGCGCGGTCTTCGGCGGCATCCTGGTGCTCTATGTGCTCGGCGCGGCCGGGCTGGCCGTCGTCAGCGGCAAGGGCCTGGCCGAGGCCTTCGGGCTGGTCGCGGTCTTCATCCCCGGCGATCTTCTGAAGGCGGCGATCACCGGCATGCTGGTGCAGGCGCTGGCCCGGGTGCGGCCGCAGACGCTGGCCTGGCATCGCGCCGACGCCGACGGGGCCCAGACGCGGCTGTGACCGGGGCGGCGGGCCAGGGCTTTGTCCCCGCCCGGCCGGGCGCGGTGCTGGGCTGCGGGGCGCGCGGGCAGAATGCGGCGGCGGTCGCCGCGCTGCTCGACTGTCTGGCGCGCGGCCTGCCGATCCATGCGAGCCTGACGGGCATCCGCCCTGCCGGTCCCGCACCCGCGCCGATGCTCTGCTGCCAGAGCTCGGGCTCGGGCGGGCGGGTCAAGACCATCCGGCGCAGCCATGGCTCATGGATCGCCAGCTTCGAGGTCAACCGCGCCGCCTTCGGCCTGTCGGCCGGCGACCGCTATGCCGTTCTGGGCCAGCTTGGCCATTCGCTGGCGCTTTACGCCGCGCTGGAGGCGCTGCATCTGGGCGCAGGGCTGCTGGTTCTGGCCGGGGACGGTCCGCGCAGCCAGGTCCGGCAGCTGGCCGAGGCGGGCGTGACGGTGCTTTACGCCACGCCCAGCCAGTTGCGGCGGCTGCTGCTGGCGGCGGGGCCGGGCGGGCTGCCGGCGCTGACGCATGTGTTCTGCGGCGGCGGCAAGCTGGACGCGGCCTGCCGGGCGGGGATGGCGGCACTGTGCCCGAACGCCGCGATCCGCGAATTCTACGGCGCCTCCGAGACCAGCTTCATCACCATCGCCGATGCCGGCACGCCCGAGGGCTCGGTCGGCCGCGCCTATCCCGGGGTGCGGCTGCGGCTGGATGACGAGGGCCGGATCGGCGTCGCCAGCCCCTATCTGTGCGAGGGCTATGCCGAGCCCGACCTGCCGCCGCCGCCGCGCCGCGGCGGCTACCTGTTCACCGGCGATATCGGCCGGCTGGACGCGCGGGGCAGCCTGTTCCTGCGCGGCCGGGAAAGCCGCATGGTGACGGTGGCCGACCAGAACCTGTTCCTTGAGGATGTCGAGGCCGCCCTGGCGGCGGCGGGCGCCGGGCTCTGCGCGGCGCTGGCGGTTCCCGATGCGCGGCGCGGCCATGCCGTCGTCGCCGTGGTCGAAGGCGCCGAGGACGAGGCTCTGGCCGCCCGGCTGCGCCGCGCCTGCCGGGACGGGCTGGGCGATCACGCCGCCCCGCGCCGCATCCTGTTTCTGCCGCGCCTGCCGCTGCTGGGGTCGGACAAGCCGGATCTCGCGGCCCTGGCCCGGCTGGTCGGCGCCCCGCCATGAGCGAGGCCTTCATCGTCGCGGCCCGGCGCAGCCCGGTGGTGCCGCGCGGCGGCGCGTTCCGGGCGCTGGAGGTCCACCAGCTTGCCGCCCCGGTGATCCGCGACCTGCTGCGCGATGCCGGACTGGCGCCCGGCGATGTCGACGAACTGGTGCTGGGCAACGCTCTGGGGGCGGGCGGCAATCCGGCCCGCGTCGCGGCGCTGGCGGCGGGGCTGCCCGAGCGGGTGGCGGGGCTTTCCATCGACCGGCAATGCTGCGGCGGCATGGATGCGGTGCTGCTGGCCGAGGCGCTGATCCGCGCCGGCCGGCATCAGGTCGTCCTCGCCGGCGGCGCGGAAAGCTATTCGCGCCGGCCGCTGCGGCTGCGCAGCGATCCGGCCGGCGGCCCGCCCGTGGCCTATGACCAGCCGCCCTTCACGCCCTGGCCGGACCGCGACCCGGACATGGCCGAGGCGGCCGAGGCCATCGCGCTGCGGCTGGGCATCGGGCGGGCGGAACAGGACGCCTGGACCGTCGCCAGCCATGCCCGCGCATTGGCCGCGCAGGACCGGATGCGGGCCGAGATCACGCCGCTGGCGGACATCGGCGCCGACCCCTTCGCGCGGCGCATGACCCTGCGCACCTGCGCCCGCGCGCCGGTGCTGGCGGGCAGCGTCACCGCCGCCAATACCGCCGCGGCGGCCGATGGCGCGGGGTTCTGCCTGCTGGTCTCGGGGGCCGTGGCGCGGCGGCTGGCGGCGCCGCGGCTGCGCATTCTGGCGGGGACGACGCTGGGCGCCGATCCCGAGCTGCCCGGGCTGGCACCGGTCCCCGCGATCCGCGCGGTGCTGGATGCGGCCGAGCTGAAGCCCGAGGCCCTTTCGGCCGTCGAGCTGATGGAGGCCTTCGCCGTGCAGGCCATCGCCTGCGCCCGGCTGGCCGGCCTGCCCGAGGCCGCGATCAATCGCGGCGGCGGCGCGCTGGCGCGCGGCCATCCCATCGGCGCCTCGGGCGCGATCAATCTGGTGCGGCTGGTGCACGAGCTGGACCGCCCCGGCCAGCGCGGCCTTGCCGCCATCGCCGCCGCCGGCGGGCTGGGCAGCGCCGCGGTGCTGGAGCGGCTGGACTAGGCCGAAGCCAAGGCGGGCCGGGACCTCGGTTCGGGAAACGCCCGACGGATGGCCGAGGAACCGGGTCGGCGCCGGTCGACGCCGCCCTGCAGGCCATGCCTGCCCGGACAGAGGATGTCGCGCCCCGGCGCGGGTTCTTGCGGGCGATCGGCGGCCTGCTCCAAAGCGCGCCCGCCGGGCCGTGGATGCCGCCGGGCTAGAAGCCGCGGAAGCTGGTATAGGCCGGCAGGTCCTCGCGCCCGGTGCGCAGGCGGTTCTCGGGCGCCTCCGGGTCCGGCCAGCCCAAGGCGATGCCGCAGACCACCATCTCGTCCCCGGGCAGGTCCAGCAGGCGGTGGATGGTGGGGCCGTAATTGGCCAGCGCGCCGATGCCGGTCGCCCCCAGCCCCTGCGCCTCGGCGGCCAGCAGGAAGCCCATCAGGCTCATCCCCAGGTCCATGAAGCAGCCCTTGCCCATGGCCCGGTCGATGGTCACCACCACGCCCACCGGCGCGCCGAAAAAGGCATAGTTGCGCCGGAACTGCTGGCGGCGCCCCTCCAGATCGCGCCGCGCGATCCCCAGCGCCTGGTAAAGCGCATAGCCCGCCGCCCGCTGCCGCGCTTTCAGCGTCGCGGGCATGGGGTCGGGGAAATAGGAATATTCCGCCGTCTCGGGCAGGCCGGCATCGATGGCCGCCTGAAGGCCGCGCACCAGATCGGCAAGCGCGGTTCCGGTCAGGACGTGAAAGCGCCCGGGCTGCAGGTTCGCCCCGCTGGGCGCGGTGCGGGCGAGGCGGCAGATCTCCTCGACCGTGGCGCGCGGGACCGGCTCGTCGCGATAGGCCCGGACCGAGCGCCGGCGCCGCATCAATTCGCTGAAACTCTTGTGCATCCCTTGCCTTGCGCATTCGCCCGGAGGCAGGCGCAACCTGTCCGATGCCGGGCGGGGCGTCAAGCCGGCGGTCGCCGCTCGCGGGCGCGAAGGGGGCGGCCGGGAAGGGGCCGCGGGTCCATGGCGGCCATGGCGTTGCGCCGGGGTAAACCGTGGGGCAGAGCGCAGCTATTGCATGCAGGTTACTGGGGCAGGAGGAAATACCGGGCCCGGCTGGACAGCGGGGGGCGTTAGGGCATTATGGCGGCAAGAGAACAGAACGGAGCTGCCCATGACCCGCATCCCGATGATTTCGGCGGCAATTGCCGCCACGCTCGGCCTTGCCGCCTGCGAGCCGACCTCGACCGCCTCGGACACGCCCGGCGCCAATATCCCGACCGGCCCCTATGTGCTGGTCGGCATCGGTTCCGATACCGTGCCGCAGCGCAATGTCGGCATGACCATCGAGGCGGACGGCTCGATCTCGGGTCAGGCGCCCTGCAACCATTACTCGGCCAAGCAGAACGCCGAGCCGCCGGCCTTCGCGCTTGGGCCGCTGACCACGTCCCAGATGGGCTGCAGCGGGCTGGCCGGACGGCTGGAATCGCGCTACTTCCAGGCGCTGTCGGCGGCCAATGGCATCACCTACGAGGGCGGCGTGCTGACCATCAAGGGGCCGACCTATCTGACCTACGAGCCGGGCTATCGCAAGGAATGACCCGACCCGAGGAGGGCAAGCGATGCGAATGCCAATCCTGGCCCTGGCCCTGGTCCTGACGCTGGCTGGCTGCATGCCGGATTCCGAGGCGGCGGCGCCGATCCCCGGCGCATACACGCTGATCGCGGTGGAGGGCCTCGAAGTCTCGGGCACGCCCAGCCTGCATATCGCCGAGGATGGCACGGTCTCGGGGCAGGGACCCTGCAACCTGTTCACCGGCCGCAACAAGGCCGCATTGCCGGCGCTGGACCTGGGCGCGCTGGCCACCACCCGCCGCGCCTGCCTGCAGGAGGGGGGCGAACACGCCTTCTTCCAAGCGCTCGGCGCGGTGCGCGAGGCAAGGCGCGAGGGCGGCGAACTGGTGATGACCGGTCCCGGCGTCACCATCCGCTGGCGGGCGGCGACGCGATAAGCCGGGCGACCAGCCGGGCGCGGGCGGGCGGCAAGGGCTTGCCCGCATGCGCCTCGGCCAGCCGCGATCGCAGGAAATGCCCGGTCAGGGCCAGCGCATCCTCGATGCCGCCATTGCCGCGCCCGCCCAGCATGGCCGGCAAGGGCAGCAGCCGCGGCGCCCATTCCCCCGCCGCCTGCGCCGAAACCGCCCGGCCCGAGCGCGGGCTGACATAGGCCAGCCCCTCGCGCGAGCCGGTCACCGCGCAGCTGGCCAGGTCGAGGCCGAAGCCCAGCTCGTCCAGAAGCCGCATTTCCCAGCGCAGATAGGCCTCGGCCCAGTTCCCGCCCGCATCCATCAGGTCCAGCAGCGCCTCGGTCGCGTCGGCCAGGCGCGGATGCGGGTCGCGCTCGGGCAGGGCATAGGTCAGCAGCGCCGTGACCGCGTTCACCCCGGCCAGCGCATCGGCGCCCCCCAGCAGCCCCGGCCGCGCCCGCGCCGGTTCGACGGCGAAGGTGCCCAGCTGCTCCTCCAGCCGCGCCCGCCAGCGCAGGCTGATCCGGTTGCCCGGTTGCAGCATGGCGGCGCGCTTGGTGCTGGCGCCGCCGGGAACGAGGCCGCGGATCAGCCCCGCGTCGCGCGTCAGCACGGTCAGGATCACGGCGCTTTCGCCGTGCCTTTGCTGCGCCATCACGCTGGCCTCGCCGCTCCATTCCATCGCGCCGCCTTTCCTTCCGCGCCACCCTGCCGCAATCTGGGGGCGATGAACAAGGAGGCAGGCATGTTGAAACCGTGGATCCAATCGCAGGCCCGGCTGGTCGAGGTGGCGGCGGGGCGCGCCCCGGCCGATCTGGTGATCCGGGGCGGGCAATGGGTCAATGTCCACGCGCGCGAGGTGATCCCGGGGATCGACCTGGCGGTGGCCGATGGCCGGGTGGCCTATGTCGGCCCCGATGCCGGTCCCTCGGTAGGCCCCGATACGCAGGTGATCGAGGCCGCGGGCCGCTTCATGGTCCCGGGCCTGATCGATGCGCATATGCATGTCGAATCGGGGATGCTGACGCCTGCCGGCTTCGCGGCGGCGGTGATCCCGCACGGCACCACGACGATCTTCCACGACCCGCACGAGATCGCCAATGTGCTGGGGCTGGAGGGCGTGCGGCTGATGCGCGACGAATCGCTGCTCCAGCCGATCAGCATGTTCACGCAGATGCCCAGCTGCGCGCCCTCGGCGCCGGGGCTGGAAACCACCGGCCAGCCGATCACCGAGGGCGAGGTGGCGCAGGCCATGGGCTGGGACGGCATCGTCGGCCTGGGCGAGATGATGAACTTTCCCGGCGTGGCCGCGGGCGACCCGCAGATGCTGGCCGAGATCGCGGCGACCCGCGCCGCCGGCAAGACGGTGGGCGGGCATTACGCCAGCCCCGACCTCGGCCGGCCCTTCCACGCCTATGTCGCCGGCGGTGCCAACGACGACCACGAGACCACGACCGAGGCGCAGGGCATCGCCCGCGTGCGGCAGGGCATGGGCTGCATGATGCGCCTCGGCTCGGCCTGGTATGACGTGGCAAGCCAGATCACCGCGATCACCGAAAAGGGGCTCGACCCGCGCTTCTTCATCCTCTGCACCGATGACAGCCATTCCGGCACGCTGGTCCATGAGGGCCACATGAACCGGGTGGTGCGCCACGCCATCGACTGCGGCTGCGATCCGCTGGTGGCGATCCAGATGGCGACCATCAATGCGGCGCAGCATTTCGGGCTGGAACGCGAGCTGGGCAGCATCACCCCGGGCCGGCGGGCGGATGTGATCCTGACCTCGGAGCTGCGGACCCTGCCCATCGAGGCGGTGATCGCCCAGGGCCGGCTGGTGGCGGAAGCCGGCAGGCTGCTGGTCGATTGCCCGCGCATCGCCTGGCCCGAGGCGGTGCGCAACTCGGTGCATCTGGGCAAGCGCCTCGCCGCCCCGGATTTCGAGGTCCGCGCCACGGGCGCCAGCGCCCGCGTCCGCGTCATCGGCGTGGTCGAGAACCAGGCGCCGACCCGTGCGCTGACCGCCGAGCTGCCGATCCGCGACGGCGTGATCGAGGGGCAGGGCGACACCTGCCACATCGCCCTGGTCGAACGGCACCGGGCGACGGGCGGCGTGGTGAACGGCTTCGTCTCGGGCTTCGGCTACCGGGGCCGGATGGCGGTCGCCTCGACCGTGGCGCATGACAGCCACCACATGATCGTCGTCGGCACGGATCGCGGCAGCATGGCGGCGGCCGCGAACCACCTGGGCGGGATCGGCGGCGGCGTCACCGTGTTCCGCGACGGCGAGGAACTGGCGACCGTGCCGCTGCCCATCGCCGGGCTGATGTCCGACCGCCCGGCCGAGGAGGTGGCCGAGGCCGCGCAGGCCATCGTCAAGGCGATGCAGGATTGCGGCTGCACGCTCAACAACGCCTATATGCAGCATTCGCTGCTGGCGCTGGTGGTGATCCCGGAACTGCGGATCTCGGATCTCGGCATCGTCGACGTGAGCCGGTTCGAACTGGTGGACTTGATGCTCGACCCCTGAGCTTCACCGTTTCCCAAATACTCAAATCGACGTGAAACCGGCTTCTTTGCTCCTCAAATACCCATTGCGAGGGTCGAAGTCTCACCCTGCCGCTCGATCGCCAGGAATTGCGCCCGGCCGTGCAGCGCCTCGAACAGTTCCGGCCCGGTGCCGGTCAGCCAGCTCTGGGCGCCAAGCGCGCAGATCTCGTCGTAAAGCGCGGCGCGGCGCTCGGCGTCCAGATGCGCCGCCACCTCGTCAAGCAGCAGCACCGGAGTTTCGCCCTCCAGCGCCCGGGCATTGGCGAGGACCAGCGACAGAAGCAGCGCCTTCTGCTCGCCGGTCGAGGACAGCGCCGCGGGCATGGCCTGCGGCCCCCAATGCGCGCCCAGGTCGGCGCGATGCGGACCGGTCAGGGTGCGGCCGGCGGCTATGTCGCGGCTGCGGCCCTCGGCCAGCCGGGCGGCGATGCTGTCGGGATCGGGATCGCAGGCGAACCCCTCGCCCGGCAGCAGGGTCAGGCTGGCCGAGGGAAAGGCGGTCCCGGCCCCGTCCTGCGCCGCCATGATTCGGGCGATGGCGTTCAGCCGGTTGCGCGTCACCGCCGAGCCGGTCTCGGCCATCTGCGCCTCCAGCGCGCGATACCAGCCGGGGTCGCGGATCTCGTCCTTGAGCAGCCGGTTGCGCTCGCGCATGGCCTTGTCATAGGCCAGCGCATCTTCGGCATGGCCGGGGATGAAGCTCAGCGTCACGCGGTCGAGAAAGCGCCGCCGCTGTTCCGGCGCGTCGGTCCACAGCCTGTCCATGGCCGGGGTCAGCCAGATCAGCCGCATCAGCCCGCCAAGCGCGATCTGCGTCGCGGGCCTGTCGTCGATCACCACCTCGCGCCGTTCGCCGGGCAGGGCGCGGGTCAGGACCTCATGCTCGCCGATCCGGGCGCGGATCTGCCAGCCGACATCCGGGCCCTTGCGGGCCTGGTCGCCGGGCGCGGCGCCGCGCATGCCGCGGCCGGGCGACAGCATCGAGATGGCTTCCAGGATATTGGTCTTGCCCGCCCCGTTCGGACCGTGGATGGCGACGGGGCGGCGGTCGGCCTCGATCTCCAGCCTGGCCCAGCTGCGGAACTGGGTCAGGTGCAGCCGGGTCAGCGTCACACGCGCATCGGCATGACGACATAGACCGCGCTGGTGTCGCCGCCTTCGCGGATCAGCGCCGCGTCGCCCGAGCCGTTGAACAGGAAGACCGCATTCTCGCGCTCGATCTGGCTGGCGATCTCGTGCAGGTATTTGGCGTTGAAGCCGATCTCCAGCGGATCGTCGGCATAGGCCACCGGCAGCTCCTCGTCGGCCGCGCCGGCATCGGGGGCGTTCACCGACAGGACCAGCCGGTCCTCGTCCAGGGACAGCTTGACGGCCCGCGAACGCTCGCTGCTGACGGTGGCCACCCGGTCGACGGCCTTGGCGAAATCGCCGGCATCGACTTCCAGCTTGCGGGCATTGGCCGAGGGGATCACGCGGCTGTAATCCGGGAAGGTGCCGTCGATCACCTTCGAGGTCAGGGTGATGGTGGGCGTGGCAAAGCGCACCTTGGTTTCGCTGACCGAAACCGCGATCTCGGCCTCGTCGTCGTCCAGCAGCTTGCGCAGTTCGGCCACGGTCTTGCGCGGCACGATCACGCCCGGCATCTCTTCGGCGCCCGAGGGCAGCGGCGCGTCGATCCGCGCCAGCCGGTGGCCGTCGGTGGCGACGCAGCGCAGGGTCGGGCCGTCCTCGCCCTGCGCGACATGCATGTAGACGCCGTTCAGGTAATAGCGGGTTTCCTCGTTCGAGATGGCGAATTTCGACTTGTCGAACAGCCGGCGCAGCACCACGGCGGGGGCCGAGAAATTCGCCGAATATTCCGACGAGGACATGACCGGAAAATCCTCGCGCGGCAGCGTCGCCAGGCTGAAATTCGAGCGCCCGGCCTGCACCGACAGCCGCTGCGAGGCAGCGTCGAGGCTGAGCTGCACCAGCGCGCCGTCCGGCAGCTTGCGGGCGATGTCGTTGAGCATCCCGGCCGAGACGGTGGTGGCGCCGGGCCGCTCGACCTGCGCATGCGCGCGGTCCACGATCTCGGTATCCAGGTCGGTGGCGCGGAAGCTGACGCCTTCGGGCGTAGCCTCGATCAGCACATTGGCCAGGATCGGAATGGTGTTGCGGCGTTCGACGACGGACTGGGCCTGGGAAACGGCCTTGACCAGATCGGCGCGTTCAATCGAAAATTTCATAGGTCCACCCTCATGTCCTTCTGGTCTCATGCCGGTCTGGCGCGGGGCGCCAATTTGGCACATTCCCGCGCAAGGTCAAGCGCATGCGTTCAGGCTTCCAGAAGGCGGCGCAGCAGGTCGATGTCTTCCGCCAGGCCGCGGTCGGCGCTGCGCAGCTCCTCGATCTTCTTCACCCCATGCATGATGGTGGTGTGGTCGCGGCCGCCGAAACGCCGCCCGATCTCGGGCAGGCTGCGCGAGGTCATCTGCTTGGACAGATACATGGCGATCTGCCGCGGCCGGGCGACGGTGCGCACGCGCTTGGGCCCGATCATGTCGGCCAGGCGGATGTTGTAATGCTCGGCCACCTTGCGCTGGATCTCCTCGATGGAAACCTTGCGGTCGTTGGCGCGCAGGATGTCGGCCAGGCATTCTTGCGTCATGTCCAGCGTGATCTCGCGGCCCATCAGGCTGGCGAAGGCGAAGAGCCGCTGCAACGCGCCTTCCAGCACCCGGACATTCGAGGTGATGCGGTGCGCCAGGAATTCCAGCACGCCCGGCGCGATCAGCAGCCCGGGATATTGCACGCGGAAGCTGTCGGTCTTGCTTTGCAGGATGCCCAGGCGCAGCTCGTAATCGGTCGGGTGCAGGTCCACCACCAGCCCGCATTGCAGGCGGGACTTGATGCGCTCCTCCATGTCCTTGATCTCGCCCGGCGCGCGGTCGGCCGAGATGACGATCTGCTTGCCCTGATCGACCAGGGTGTTGAAGGTGTGGAAGAATTCCTCCTGCGTGGATTCCTTGCCGGCGATGAACTGCACGTCATCGACCATCAGCACCGAGACGGTGCGGAACAGTTCCTTGAAATCCATCACCGTGCGGTCGCGCAGCGCCTGGACGAAGCGATACATGAACTGTTCGGCCGAGAGATAGAGCACCCGCGCCTCGGGCTGGCGCATCTGGATCTCGCGGGCGATGGCATGCATCAGGTGGGTCTTGCCCAGGCCGACGCCGCCATAGAGGAACAGCGGGTTGAAGGTCACCGGCCCGCCCTCGGCCACCCGGCGGGCGGCGGCATGGGCCAGCTCGTTCGGCTTGCCGACCACGAAATTCTCGAAGGTGAAACGGCTGTCCAGCGGCGCGGCCAGGTCCTCTTCGCCCGAGGGGCGCGGGGCGGCGGGGCGCTTGACGGCGGGCGCGGCGGCCTGGCGGGCGGTCTGGCTGCGGGTCTCGAAGCTCAGGCGCTGCACGGGGCCGCCCATGCGGTCCAGCACCTTGAGGATATCGTCGCTGTAATGGCGCGAGACCCAGTCGGACAGGAAGCGGGTCGGGCAGGCGATGGTGGCGGTGCCGTCCGCGACGCCGGTCAGGCGCAGGGGCTCGATCCAGGTGGAGAAACTGTCCGCTCCGACGATCTTCTGAAGTTCTTCACGCGCCTGCCCCCAAAGTCTGTCCATCTCGCCCAGTTCCGTCTCTTGTCCCCACATGCCGCCGGGATTTTCCGGCGTGAGGCGATTCGGTGCCGCGGCCTGAACGCATGAAGTTTCGGCAACAGAAAGCCCGCGCCGCCAAGGCGGTGTGCGGGCCGTCCTGCGGCCGAAACTTTCAGACACGCAGCGCAGGCCGGTGGCAGCCGGCTTTGCGCATTATCGGTAGCGGATCTGTCTGATCCTGCTGCCACCCTGCCTGTCGGCGGCAAAGCCGACGGTTCAGAGCATGTCCCCCAGGCGCGACGGTGAATCGCAGAAAACAAGCTAGCAAGAACCGCAGCCGGCCAGCAACCGATCTTCGCGCTTGACAGTCACTTTGCCGGATCGAATCTCGCCGCTTCGCGGGCATGGCGGGGTGGTCGCCAACAGGCTGGAAAATGTGGGAAAACCCGGGGCTTCCTCATGCGAAAGGGCGCGTTCCGATGGATCGCGCCCCTAGGCAATTCCACTGATAGTTGCACAAATGCCGCAGCCGATCAGGCGGTGGCCAACGCCTTCACCCGGGCCGAGAGGCGCGAGATCTTGCGCGCGGCGGTGTTCTTGTGGACGACGCCCTTGGTCACGCCGCGCATCAGTTCGGGCTGGGCGCTCTGCAGGGCTTCGCGGGCGGCTTCGGCATTGCCGCTGGCGATGGCTTCCTCGACCTTGCGCAGGAAGGTGCGGATGCGCGAGCGGCGGGCCTTGTTGACGGCGGTGCGGCGCTCGATCTGGCGGGCGCGCTTCTTCGACTGGGGCGTGTTGGCCATGGGTCCTATTCTCTTTCTCGTATTTCGATTACGCAAAAGCCCCACGGCCCCGTCCCTTGCCGGACGGTCATGATTCTTGCCTTAAGCGGGCCCACGCGCATGTAAGCCCGGGCCTATACAGCGCCCCGGGCCGAATGCCAAGCGAAATCAGCGGTCGCGGAACTGCGGCTCGCGCTTCTCCAGGAAAGCGGCCATGCCCTCCTTCTGGTCCTCGGTGGCGAACAGCGCCTGGAAGCTGCGGCGCTCGAACAGGATGCCCTCGCGCAGCGTGGTCTCATAGGCGCGGTTCACCGCCTCCTTGGCGGCCAGCACGGCGATCTGGCTCTTTTCGGCGATCTTCTTCGCCGCCGCCAGCGCCTCGGGGATCAGCCTGGCCGCCGGCACCACGCGGCTGACCAGGCCCGAGCGTTCGGCCTCGGCCGCATCCATGAAGCGCCCGGTCAGATGCATCTCCATCGATTTCGATTTGCCGACGAAGCGGGTCAGGCGCTGGGTGCCGCCGATGCCGGCCATCACCCCGAGGTTGATCTCGGGCTGGCCGAACTTGGCGTTGTCGGCGCAGAGAATGAAGTCGCAGGCCATGGCCAGCTCGCAGCCGCCCCCCAGCGCATAGCCCGAGACGGCGGCGACGATCGGCTTGCGGGTGGCGGTGATGCGGTCGATCTCGGCGCCGAACAGGTCCTCGGTATAGACATCGACGAAACTCTTGGCCGACATCTCCTTGATGTCGGCGCCGGCGGCGAAGGCCTTTTCGCTGCCGGTCAGCACGATGCAGCGCACCTTCTCGTTCCGGTCGGCCTCGGCCAGCGCATCGCCCAGCTCTCCCAGGAGCTGCGAGTTGAGGGCGTTCAGCGCCTCGGGCCGGTTCAGCCGGATCAGCGCCACATAATCGTCGATCTCGACGGTGAGGGTCTGGTAAGCCATCGACTCCTAGCCTTTCGCAAACAAGCTGACCGCGACTCGTAACAAAAGCGCGACCGCAAGGCCAGCGCGCTTCTCTGTTGTCCAAATACCCCCGCCGGAGGCAGCGGCCAGGGGCCGCTTCACTGCTGGCAGAGCGGGCAGAAATAGCTCGACCGGCCCGATTGCACGATGCGCTGGACCGTGCCCGCGCAGCCCGGCCTGGGGCAGGGCGCCCCCTCGCGGTCGTAGACGCGGAAGGAGTGCTGGAAATAGCCCAGCTCGCCCGTCGCCTGCCGGTGGTCGCGCAGGGACGAGCCGCCGGCCGCGATCGCCTCCTCCAGCACGGCGCGGACATGGCCGACCAGCGCCGCCAGCTCGGGCGCCGCGACCGCCCCGGCCAGCCGGCGGGGGTCGATGCCGGCGCGGTAGAGCGCCTCGGAGACGTAGATATTGCCCAGCCCGGCCACGATTCGCTGGTCGAGCAGCGCCGCCTTGACCGGCATGCGCCGCCCGGCGAAGGCGCGTCCCAGCGCCTCGGCGGTGAAGGCCTCCGACAGCGGCTCGGGCCCCAGATGCGCCAGCAGCGGATGCGTCGCCCCCGGCGCCACCAGATCGACCATGCCGAATCGCCGCGCGTCGTTGAAGGTGATGCGCGTGCCCTGGTCGGTCCAGAACACGACATGGTCATGGCGCGGCAGGATCGCCGGGTCGCGGTGAAACTCGCCCTGGCTTTTCCCCTCGATCAGCATCCGCCCCGACATGCCCAGATGCAGAAGCAGGCTGCCGCGATCCTCCAGCTCGGCCAGGATGTATTTCGAGCGTCGCAGCAGGCGCGTCACCCGCGCCCCGGTCAGAACCTGCACCAGATCGGGCGGCAGGGGCCGGCGCAGGTCGGGGCGGCGGGCTTCGGCGCGGGCGATCACCCGCCCCTCAAGATGCGGCTGAAGGCCGCGTCGGACGGTTTCGACCTCTGGCAGTTCTGGCATTTTCTTCCCGTTCGTCGCATGGTGCGGCCCGCGTCCCAGCTATGGCGCGCGGCGCGCTTTCGGACTATCTGGGCGCGAAACGACGGATGGACAAGCGATATGACCTCTGACGAGCGCGGCAACAGCAACGGGGAAACCCATTTCGGCTTTCGCACCGTGGCCGAGGCGGACAAGGCCGGGCTGGTCCATGGCGTCTTCTCTCGCGTCGCCTCGCGCTATGACGTGATGAACGACCTGATGAGCGCCGGCATTCACCGCATCTGGAAGACCGCGATGATGGACTGGCTGGCGCCGCGCGACGGCCAGCACCTGCTGGACGTGGCGGGCGGCACCGGCGACATCGCCTTCCGCTTCCTGGACCGCGCGCCGGGCGCCCGCGTCACCGTCTGCGACATGACCGAGTCGATGCTGGTCGAGGGCAGGAAGCGGGCCGAGGCCGGCAAGCTCGCCGACCGGCTCGCCTGGGTCACCGGCGACGCCATGCAGCTGCCTTTCGCCGATGACAGCTTCGACCGCTATACGATCAGCTTCGGCATCCGCAACGTCACCCGCATCCCCGATGCCCTGGCCGAGGCGCGGCGCGTCCTGCGCCCCGGCGGCCGGCTGATGGTGCTGGAATTCAGCCAGATGCCGGTGCCGATGCTGCAATGGCTCTACGACCGCTATTCCTTCAACGTGATCCCGGTCATGGGCCAGATCGTCGCGAACGACCGCGACAGCTATCAGTATCTGGTCGAATCGATCCGCAAGTTCCCCGATCAGGAAACCTTCGCCACCATGATCCGCGAGGCGGGCTTCGGCCGCGTGCAATGGCGCAACCTCTCCATGGGCATCGCCGCGCTGCATTCCGGCTGGAAGCTCTGACATGCGCGGTCCTCACAATATCTGGCGCCTGATCCGCACCGGCGCCACCTTCGAGCGCACCGGCGCGATGAAGGTGGCGCTGGACGCGGCGGATGCGCCGGCCCGCATCCGCATCGCCGCCCGCATCCTGGGCTGGCCCTTCGCCTGGCTGGGCTACAAGGGCGACCCGGCCCTGCCGCCCGTCACCCGCGCCATCACCGCGCTGGGGCCGGCCTATGTGAAATTCGGCCAGATCCTCTCGACCCGGCCGGACGTGGTGGGGGTGGACCTGGCCGACCAGCTTTCGATGCTGCAGGACCGGCTGGCGCCCTTTCCGCAGGACCAGGCGCTGCGCACCGTCGCGGCCGAGCTGGGCCGCCCGGTCGAGACGCTGTTCAGCGAGTTCTCCGAACCGGTGGCCGCCGCCTCCATCGCCCAGGTGCATCGTGCGCGCCGCGCCGACAATGGCCGCGAGGTCGCGGTCAAGGTGCTGCGCCCGGGGATCGAATCCGCCTTCCGCCGCGACATCGACGCCTTCCACTTCGCCGCCGGCATGATCGAGCGGCTGTCGCCGGCCACCCGCCGGCTGCGGCCGCGCGACGTGGTGGCGCATTTCGAATCGGTGGTGACCGGAGAGCTGGACCTGCGGCTCGAAGCCGCCTCGGCCTCGGAATTCGCCGAGAACACCGCGGGCGACGAGGGCATGGCGGTGCCCGCCCCCTATTGGCATCTCAGCGCCCGGCGGGTGCTGACCACCGATTGGGCCGAGGGCGTGCCGATGGGCGATATCGCCGCGCTGCGGGCGGCGGGACACGACCTGCCGACCATCGGCGCGCGGGTGCTGCAGCTGTTCCTGCGCCATGCGCTGCGCGACGGCTATTTCCACGCCGACATGCATCAGGGCAATCTGAAGGTGGCGGCGAACGGCGACATCGTCATCTACGATTTCGGCATCATGGGCGAGATCGACGAATATACCCGCCGCGTCTATGCCGAGATCCTGATGGGCTTCATCCGCCGCGACTACGAGCGCGTGGCGCGGGTGCATTTCGAGGCGGGCTACGTGCCCCGCGACCGCGACATCAAGGAATTCGCCCGCGCGCTGCGTGCCGTGGGCGAGCCGATCTTCGGCGCCGATGCCAGCCGGATCTCGATGGCCAACCTGCTGGCCTATCTGTTCGAGGTCACCGAACGCTTCGGCATGGCGACGCGGACCGAATTGATCCTGCTGCAGCGCACCATGGTGGTGGTCGAGGGCGTGGCGCGCTCGCTCGACCCGCAGATCAACATGTGGCAGGTCGCCCGGCCGGTGGTGGAAAGCTATATCCGCGACAATCTCGGGCCGCGCGCCGCGGTGCGCGACCTGACCCGGGCCGCGCAGGTGCTGGGGCGCTTCGCGCCGCTCCTGCCGGAATTCCTGGAACGCCGCATGCCCGAACTCCTGCGCGAGCCGCCGCCGCCGGCCCAGACGCGGAGACGCCCGGGATTCGCCGCGGGCATCGCGCTTGGCGCCATGGTCGCGCTGGCGGGCGCGGCGCTTGGCGCATGGCTGGGATAAGGCCGCCCGGGCCCCCCGCCGGGGCTTGAGCGCGCGCCCGCTTTCGCCTAACGCTGCCCCATGCGGATTCTGTATCTTGGCGATGTGATGGGACGCGCGGGCCGGCGCGCGATTGCAGAGGGGCTTGCGCCCCTGAAGCAGCAACTGGGCGTCGATTTCACCATCGTGAACGGCGAGAATGCCAGCGGCGGCATGGGCCTGACCGGAGGGCATGCCAAGCTGATCCTCGATGCCGGCGCCGACTGCATCACGCTGGGCGACCATGCCTTCGACCAGAAGGAGATGCTGTCCTATATCGAGACCGAACCGCGCATCATCCGGCCGCTGAACTATTCCAAGGTCGCGCCCGGCCACGGCGCCCGGGTTTTCGAGGCGACGCGCGGCCGCAAGGTTCTGGTGGCGCAGGTGCTGGGCCAGGTCTTCATGAAGCGGCCCTTCGACGACCCGTTCTCGGCCATCGACGCGGTGCTGCGCGCCCATCCGCTGGGGGGGCTGGTGCAGGCCAGCGTGGTGGACATCCATGCCGAGGCGACGAGCGAGAAGATGGCGATGGGCCATTGGTGCGACGGCCGCGCCAGCCTGGTCGTCGGCACCCATACCCATGTGCCCACCGCCGATGCGACGATCCTGAACCGCGGCACCGCCTACCAGACCGATGCCGGCATGTGCGGCGACTACGACAGCGTGATCGGCATGGAGAAGGCCGAGCCGCTGCGCCGCTTCCTGACCGGCATGGCCCAGGAACGCTTCACCCCCGCCGAGGGCGAGGCCACGCTGTCGGGCGTGCTGGTCACGACCGACGATCGCACCGGCAAGGCGGTGGCGGTCGAGCCGCTGCGCCGGGGCGGCCGGCTGGCCCCGACGCAGCTTCCCGCCTGAACCGGCCATGGCCCCCGCTTTTGCTTGCGACGCGGGGGAAAATAATTCTATGACCCATCGAACAGGCCGTGATTTAGCGGCGCACGGGACGGGATTGCATGCTGGGCTTTGAACTGACCGGAACCAATGCGGCATTCGCGATGCTGATCATCGTGACCATCATGTTCATCGAGTTCATTCGCGAAAAGCATCCGCCCGAAGTCGTGGCCATCGGCACCGCCGCGGTGATGATGCTGCTGGGCCTTCTGCCGATCAAGGACGCGGCCGGGGTGCTGTCGAACTCGGCGCCCTGGACCATCGCCTTCATGTTCCTGATCATGGGCGGACTTCTGCGGACCGGTGCCCTGGAAATCATGTCCCGCCTCGTGACCGCGCGGGCGACCAGCCATCCGCGCTTCACCATCGGCGCGCTGTTCCTGTTCGTGATCCTGGCCTCGGCGATCATGAACAACACGCCGGTGGTGGCGGTCATGATCCCCATCTTCATCCAGCTGGCGCTGCGGCTGGGGTTCTCGCCCTCGAAGCTGCTGATGCCGCTGAGCTATTTCACCATCCTGGGCGGGATGATGACGCTGATCGGCACCTCGACCAACCTGCTGGTCGACGGCGTGGCGCGCGAGCAGGGCATGGTGCCCTTCACCATCTTCGAGATCGCCCCGGTCGGCATCGCCATCACGCTGGCGGGCATCGCCTATTTCGCCACCATCGGCTGGCGGCTTCTGCCCGACCGCACCTCGCTGGCCGGCTTCCTCGGCACCCGGCGCGAGATGAAATACTTCACCGAGGTGGCCATCCCCGAGGAATCCAGCCTGGTCGGCCAGCCGGTGCTGACCGCGCCGATCTTCAAGCGCGACGCGGTGCGGGTGATCGACGTGCTGCGCGGCGATGCCTCGCTGCGCCGCAACCTGGCCGAGGTGGCGCTGGAGCCGGGTGACCGCGTGGTGCTGCGCTCGGAAATGGCCGATCTGCTGGAGATGCAGGCCAACAAGAATTTCCAGATGGTGGACAAGCTCAGCTCGGTCGCCACCGAGACCGTCGAGGTGCTGATCTCGCCCGGCGCGCGGCTGGTCGGGCGCCGGCTGGGCGACATGCGCCTGCGCCGCCGATACGGGGTCTATGTCCTGGCCGCGCATCGCCGCAGCCAGAACATCGGCCGCCAGCTCGACGACCTGGTGGTGCAGGTCGGCGACACGCTGCTTCTGGAAGGCGCGCCCGAGGATATCGCCCGGCTGGCCGCCGACATGGAGTTGGTCGACGTCTCGCGCCCCTCGGCCCGGCCGTTCCGCCGCGAGCGCGCGCCCATCGCCATCCTCTGCCTTCTGTCGGTGGTGTCGCTGGCGGCGCTGGACGTGGCGCCGATCATGGCGCTGGCCTTCATCGCCTCGGCGATCATCCTGATCACCCGCTGCGTTGATGCCGAGGAGGCGTTCTCGTTTGTCGATGCCCGGCTGCTGGCGATGATCTTCGCCATGCTGGCGGTGGGCGAGGCGCTGGAGCACACCGGCACGGTCAATCTGGTGGTGGATGCCGTGGCGCCCCACCTGCGCGGCCTGCCGCCCTTCGCCACCCTGATTGCGGTCTATTTCCTCGGCCTCGTCATGACCGAGGTGCTGTCGAACAACGCCGTCGCGGTGCTCTTGACCCCGGTGGCCATCGCGCTGGCGAAATCGCTGGGCCACGATCCGCGCGCCTATGTGGTGGCGGTGATGTTCTCGGCCACCGTCGCCTTCGCCACCCCCATCGGCTACCAGACGCATCTGATGGTCTACGGCCCCGGCGGCTACCGGTTCAGCGATTTTGTCAAGGTCGGCGTGCCTCTGGACATCATCTGCGGCATTGTCGCCTGCCTGACGATTCCGCTGTTCTGGCCGCTCTGAGCTCGGTGCTCGATTCCCGGCCTTCGCCCGGGCTTCGTTGTTGCATGGGTATTTTCAAAACAGAGAAGACCAGAAACGCCGCCCGCAGCTAGGCGGGCCGGCCCATGACTTCTCTGTTTTGAAAATACCCATGCGGCCGTGCCGCTCGCATGGCGGTCGGCCTTGAAGCGCTGCCGCTCAATCCTGCGAAAAACCTTCGCGAATCTCGGTCTCGGCCCTGATCGCCAGCGTCTTGCGCGTCTCGCCCGCCACCGGGATCGGCGCGTGCAGCCGCACGGTCACCGAGCCCTGCGGATATTGCGCCAGCACCGCCAGCAGATGCGGCCCCAGATCCATGTCGCCCCACCAGCCGTAGAATCGCGGGTCGCGGCTTTCCGGCGCATGGTAATGTGCGCTCATCGGCTGGATCGCCAGCCCTTCGGGCAGGGCCGGGTCGAGGAAGCCCTGGAACAGCGTCGGCTTGAAGGGCAGCACCCGGCAGCCGTCGCTGCTGGTGCCCTCGGGAAAGAACAGCAGCCGATGGCCGGCGCGGGTGCGCTCGGCGAATTCCTCGGCCTGGGCGCGGGCCAGGCGGGGGTCGCGGGCGACGAAATGCGTGTCAGTCACGCGGGTCAGGATGTTGATGCCCGGCCAGCCCGCCACCTCGGATTTCGAGACGAAGAACACAGGCATCGCCGCATTCAGCACGAAGATGTCGAGCCAGCTGGAATGGTTCGCCACCGCCGCCCCGGGGCCGCGCATCGGCCGGCCGATGCAGCGCCATCGCAGTCCCATGATCCACAGGCAGAGGCGGCAGACGATCTGCACATGCGGCCCGGTGACGGGCCGGCGCGGGCCGGTGAACAGCCGCTCGGCCAGGCGCAGCGGCAGGATCAGCAGCACGCCGAGCGCCAGAACCAGCACGATGCCGCCGCCGCGCAGCAGGACCAGCAGCCAGCCCAATGCGCCGGGGCGCGGGATGGCGGGCGGCGGCACTTCGTCCCGCCAGGTGGCGCGGGCGCCCCCGCTCATTGCCCCTGCCGGGTTTCGTAGAACTTGCGGTGCTTTTCCGACATGGCCTTGGTATCGACCAGCAGGAACACGTCGGTGGTGTTGAAGGCGCGGTCCAGCCAGGCGCCTTCGCCGACCATGCCGCCCAGCCGCAGATAGGCCTTGATCAGCGCCGGCATGCCGGTCATGGCGGCGCGGCGGTCCAGCTGCCCGGGCGGGATCAGGTCCATGCGGCGATAGCCGTCGGGACGGGCGCGGGGACGGATCGCCTCGGGCGCGAGGTGATGATGGTGGAGCCAGCTGAGCGGCTGGGCCAGCGCCTGCACGTCGGTGCCGTGGAACGAGGCGACGCCGAACAGGATCTCGATGCCGCGCGCCAGCACGTAATCGGCCAGGGCGTTCCACATCAGGAACATGCCCGAGCCGCCGCGATAGGCCGGATCGACGCAGGACCGGCCCAGCTCCAGCAGCGACCGCCCCGAGGCGCGCAGCGGCGCGAGGTCGTATTCGCTGTCGCAATAGAAGCGGCCGAACGCCTCGGCCCGGTCGCCCGGCAGCAGGCGATAGACGCCGACCACATGGTCCAGCGCCTCGCGCGAGCGGCGATTGTCCACCAGCACCAGATGATCGACGACCGGATCGAACTCGTCGCGCTCGAACCGGGACTGATGATCGACCAGCGGCCCGTCGCCGCCCAGCTCCTCGACGAAGACGCGATAGCGCAGGCGCTGCGCCGCCAGAAGGTCGGTCTCGTCCGTGGCAAGACGGGTCGCGAAATAGGACGTCTCTGGCGTCATCGTTACGGCCTTGGAACCCGGGCTGATGGTCTCTGGCCCCGTGTCTAGGCGGGGGGGCGCGACATTGCAACCGCTGGCGCGTCGCGCGATTCAACGGCGATTGACTAACGCAAAAGTTGAATTACTCTGCACGTATCGCTTAATGGGGCTCGGTTGTGACCAGTTCAAGCTCGATATGCCTGCCGTTCACCACCTGCTTTCCGGCATTGGTGAAATTGATGGTGATGCGATCCCCGATGCGCGACTGGACCTGTCCGGTGCCCCATTCGGGGGCGCCGGGATGGCGCACGATCATGCCGGGTTCCAGGATTTCATTCATCTCACGCCCTTTCCCGAGGAAACATGCAGGCTAGCCTTTCATGGACGATCTGACAATCCGCCGCCCGCCCGATGCATCCGCGGCGATCCCGCCCGAGCGTCTTGCAGCGCTGGTCGGCTCGCGGCTCTGCCACGACATCGTCTCGCCGCTGGGCGCCATCGGCAACGGGCTGGAGCTCTTGCAGCTGTCCGGCGCCTGGCCGGGCATCGGCAAGAGCGCCGAGATGCAGCTGATGGCGGAAAGCGTCGAGGCGGCCCGGGCGCGGGTGCGCTGGTTCCGCATGGCCTTCGGCCAAGCCGCGCCCGACCAGCGGCTGAGCCTGGCCGAGCTGGCGGCGCTGCTTGCCGATGTCGAGCGGGGCGGGCGCATCCGCGTCCGGCTGGAAGCCGAGGGCGACCTGCCGCGCGCCGAGGGCCGCATGATCCTGCTGGCGCTGATGTGTTTCGAGACCGCGATGCCCTGGGGCGGCGGCGTGCTGGTCTGCCGCGGCGCCAGCGGCTGGCGGCTGGTGGCCGAATGCAGCCGCACCAAGCCCGATCCGGCGCTGTGGTCCTGGCTCGATGCCGCCCCCGGGCGCGAGCGGCCCGAGCCCGCCGCCTCGGAGGTGCATTTTCCGCTGCTTGCCGGTTTCGCCCGTGCCGCCGGCCGGCCCCTCGCTTGGGAGCTGGACGAGACGGGCGGCGAGATCGCGTTCTGAGCGTCAGATCCCGCCGGACTTCAGCGCCCGGTCCAGCCGTCGCGCCAGCGCCGGCGGGACAGCCTCGACGCTGTCGAGCAGTTCGGACAGCAGTGCGACCGCCAGCTCCTCGCCCCGTTCCAGCAGGATCAGCCCCGCCTCCAGGCGGATGCGCGGGGTGGCACCGGCCGCCAGCGCCCGCAATTCGCGCAGCGCGCGGGCGGGATGTCGGGTCAGGGCGGCAGCCGCCAGGTTCAGCCGGTAGAGCTCGGCCCGGGGCCGTGCGGCACGATGCATCTGCCGGACCAGCGCCGCGTCCAGCCGGTCCTGCACCACCATCTCGGCGATGCGGCCGGTGCCGCCCGTCGCGCCGATCACCCCGGTCGCCGGATGGCCGCCGAAGGGCAGGGCGATGGGCGTCAGATGCGGAAACCCGGCCCGGATCAGCGCCGCATGGGCACGGTCGGCGCGGATGGCCGGATCATAGATCAGCGCGCCGCGCGCGCCGCGATTGCCCAGCGTCTCGGGCCGCGGCATGGGCCGGCCGATGCGGGCGAATTTCGCATGGCGGTCGGGATCGAAGGGCGCCACCGCCGGGTCGATGCAATATTGCGGCGAGACCGCCATGATCCGGTCGGCATGGCAGGCGGCGGAATAGAGCAGCGCCGCATAGCCGCCCATCGAGAATCCGGTCACAATGACCTCGGCATAGTTCCGGGTCGCCTCTCGCAGCGCCCCGGCCAGCGCGGCGTCGCGGTCCGGGACGAACCAGTCGCGCCGCGCCGTCTGCACCACCAGCGCGTCGATCCCCAGCCTTTCGGCGTGGCGCGGCGCGGCGGCGGGCGCGAAGCCCGCCATGCGGTCCCGGCCATGTTCGAAGCCGACCACGGCGCGGCGCCCGTCGCCGGCGCCGCGGAACAGCGTGATGCGGTGGCGGTCGTCCTGGTGCAGCTGTTCGGCCCGCATCAGGGGCGGATGGTGCCGTCGCCGGTGACCAGATACTTGAAGCTGGTCAGCTGCTCGGCGCCGACCGGCCCGCGCGCATGCATCTTGCCGGTGGCGATGCCGATCTCGCCCCCCATGCCGAACTCGCCGCCATCGGCGAATTGCGTCGAGGCGTTGCGCATCAGGATGGCGCTGTCGAGCCCCTTGAAGAAGCGTTCGGCGGTGGCGTCGTTCTCGGTCAGGATCGATTCGGTATGGCCCGAGCCGTAGCGGCGGATATGGGCGATCGCCTCCTCGACGCCGTCGACCAGCCTGACGGCGATGATCTTGTCCAGGAACTCTTGCCCGAAATCCGAGGGCTCGGCCGGGACCGTGCCGGGCACCTTGGCCAATTCGCCCTCGGCCCGCACCTCGACGCCGGCATCCAGCAGGTCCTGCACCAGCACGGGGCCGTGCTTGGTGTAGAACTGCCAGTCGATCAGCAGGCATTCGGCGGCGCCGCAGATGCCGGTGCGCCGGGTCTTGGCGTTCAGCACCACGCGGCGCGCCTTTTCCAGGTCGGCGTCGCGGTCGGCATAGACATGGCAGATGCCCTCCAGATGGGCAAAGACCGGCACGCGGGCCTCTCTCTGCACCAGCCCGACCAGGCCCTTGCCGCCGCGCGGCACGATGACGTCGATGAATTCCTGCGCCCGCAGCATGGCGGCGACGGCCTCGCGGTCGCGGGTCGGGACCATCTGGATCGCCGCCTCGGGCAGCCCGGCCTGCTTCAGGCCCGCGACCAGCGCCTCGTGGATGGCGGTCGAACTTTCCAGGCTTTCCGAGCCGCCGCGCAGGATCACCGCATTGCCGGCCTTCAGCGCCAGCGCCGCGGCATCTGCGGTGACATTGGGCCGGCTTTCGTAGATCACGCCGATCACGCCCAGCGGCGTCGCGACGCGCCGGATGTTGAGCCCGTTCGGCCGGTCCCATTCCGCCAGCACCTTGCCGACCGGATCCTCTTGCGCCGCGACCGAGCGCAGCCCCTCGGCCATGGCGCGAATGCGCGCTGGGTCGAGCTTCAGCCGGTCCAGCATGGCGGGGGAAAGGCCCTTTTCCTCGGCATGGTGCATGTCGAGGATATTGGCGTCGAGGATCGCGTCCTCGGCCTTGAGGATCGCCTCGGCGGTGCCGATCAGCGCGGCATGCTTGCGCTCGGGCGAGGCCTCGGCCAGCACGGCGGCGGCGGCGCGGGCCTTTTGCCCCAGATCCGCGATCAGCGCATCGGCCTCGGAAGTGGTCAGGTCTTTCATGGCGGCATTCCCTTGCATGAGGCCTGAGATAGGCCCGGGCGCGCCGAAAAACCAGAGAGGAAAGGGGGAAGGTGCAGGATTCTGTTGCCAGGCTCCTGCGGGCCCCGCCTTACGCTGCTAGGCGGAAGGGCTTAGGTTTCGGTTACCCGAGCTGCTTACGCAGCCAGAGCCACCGGAGCACGGTTGTCGTTGGCAACTGTACATTTTGCACCGATGACGGTGGTAGCTCACCGAGACAAAGCAAACAGCTTTAGACGTTCGTCGATCCTGTTTCGGCCCCATGTGCCCCCAACGAGGGATGATGGTGGAGCCGCCGGGTACCGCCCCCGGGTCCGATCCGCTTATTACCTGCGCGTTTATGTCCATAGTCCGGGCGAACCCGGACCCCACGAATATAGGCGCCGCCATTCCGGCACGCAAGGGAGGGGAACGCCGTTCCCCTCTTGTCCCGCTGCGCGGGCCAATTCACCCCTTGGAGTATTTGCAAAACGGAGAAAGCCGGGGCGCGGTGCCCGGCCTTCTTCGTTCCTTGAATACTCATTCAGCCGCTTCGCCGGCGAAACGCCCCGCCGAGGGGCGGGGCGCTGCAAGAGAAGGCGTCAGAAGCCGGCCTTGATCTTTTCGAATTCCTGCAGCTGGCGCTCGCGCTGCTGCGGGTCGTTCGGGGTCTGGGCCAGGATCGGGGCGTCCACGGGCGACAGCCCTTCCTGCACCGCCGGCTCGTCCTTGATCGTCTCCATGGCGACGGTCGAGGTATGGCCGTAGCCGATCGTGTCGAGGAGGCCCTTGGCCGATTCGGGCGCGAGCCAGGCGTTGATGAAATCGTAGGCCTTGTCCTCGTTGCCCGGGCCGTTCTTGAGGTTGATGAAGCCGCAGAAGAAGGTCGAGCTGCCCTCCTTGGCCGCGCGCTGGAAGCCGACCGGGAAGCCGTCGTTTTCCAGCAGCACCACGCCGTCGTTCCACGACCAGGCCACGTCTACCGCGCCCGAGGCCATCAGCTGCGCCTGCTCGGCCGGGTCGGCCCAATAGGCCGCGACGTTCTGATGCGCCTGGCGCAGCCAGTCGGCGGCGGCGGCGAACTGCTCATCCGTGACCTCGGTCCAGTCGGTGGTGCCGGTGGCCAGATAGGCCAGCGCCCAGACATCGTCGGCCGAATCGGGCAGCGAGGTGCGGCCCTGGTATTTCGGGTCGATGAAGATGTTCAGGCTGGCGACATCTTCGGCCGGCACGGTTTCGGTATTGTAGGCGACGGCGGTGGCGCCCCAGTCGGTCGGGATGTACCAGACGCCCTCGTCGTCCTTGAAGATTTCCGAATCGAGGAATTCCGGGTCGAGGGTTTCGAAGGCCGGGATCTTCGAGACATCCCAGGGCTCGATCAGCCCGGCGTCGCGGTATTTCGACACCATCTGCGAGCAGGGATGCGCCACGTCCGCCTTGAAGCCCGAGGCGAGCTTCTGATAGGCCTCGTCGTCATCGCCGTAGAAGGCGAAGGTCGGGCCGGTGCCGTGCTTGTCGATATAGCCCTGGAAGATCACCGGTTCCTCGAACCCGGCCCAGTCGAAGACCGTGAGTTCGGGGTCGGCGGCCCAGGCGGCCGTCAGGCTGGTGCTGGCAAGTGCGAGCGCCAGGGCGGGGAAGCGGAGAGGTTTCATGTCGGAGCTTTCGTTGAGGCAGTCTGGCACGACGCTAGCCGCCCCGCGGCGACCTCGCAAGCGCGCCCGCGCCTACCAGCGCCCCGATGCGCCGCCGCCGCGCGACGAGCCGCCGCCGAAGCCCGAGGCGCCCCGCGAGGCGCGATAGCCGGGCGTCGGCTCGCTGCGCAGCACCGTGCCGGTCGGCCCATGCCAGACGGTCTGCGGGCGGAGGCGTTGCCGGCTGTCGGACTAGCCGCAAGCCGGGCAGCGTCGCGTGACATTGTCATGCGAGACCATGTAGCCGCCCTCGGGCAGCGGGGTTTCCAGCGGCGCGACCTGCGTCTCGAGGCCGCGACGGCCGCATTGCGGGCAGCGGTTGCGCCGCCAGGCCTGCCGCGCGATGGCGCCGAGGATCAGCAGCCAGGCGCCGCCGAAGAGGAAGGGGATGATCCTGTCCATCAGCCCGCGTTCGGGCGCCCCGGCCGGCTGGCCCGCCGCGACCGGCCGGGCGATCAGCTCGATCACCGCCAGCGTGCCGTCGCGGATGCCCTGCGACATCCGGCCGTCGCGAAAGGCGGGCAGCATGGTGTTGCGCATGATCTCCTGCGGCAGGATGTCGGCGTCGTTCTCGTAGCCGCGGCCGAGTTCGATCCGCGCCTCGCGGTCTCCGGCCAGCACCAGGACCATGAAGCCGTCGCTGCGCGCGGCGTCGCCCACGCCCCAATGGTTGAAAAGCCGGGTGGTGAAGGGCTCCAGCCCGTCGGTCCCGCCGTAGCGCGCCCGGTCGGCCAGCGTGACGACCGTGCCCTCGATGCCGGCCTGGTCCCGGAGCGTGCTCAGCGCCGCGTCGACGGTCTGGGCATCCTCGGGCGTGAGCAGCCCGGCGAAATCGTTGATGCGCAGGTGCTGCCAGTCGGGCAGGGTCTGCGCATGGGCCGGGGCCAGCAGCGCCAGCCAGAGGAGCGCGGACAGCCATGCCGCCGCCCGGATGGCGCGCTGCGGGATCTTGGCGGGCGGGGCGGTCCTGAACGGGCTATCCATCGTCGCTTCTCGTCTTGCGCCCTATCCCGGCAGGATCTCGGGGCCGCCGGTGATCTGCGGGTCGGGCTGGCCTATCACCTCGTCGTCGCGGCCGGCGAAATCGACCGCGCGCAGGATGGTCTGGATGGCGGCGATCCGCGCCCGCCTCTTGTCGTCGGCGCGGATCACCGTCCAGGGCGCGATGCCGGAATGGCTGCGCAGCAGCGTGTCGCGGATCGCGGCGCTGTAATCGTCCCATTTCGCCAGCCCGTCCACGTCGATCGCGCTGAGCTTCCATTGCTTCAGCGGATCGCGCTCGCGGTCGAGGAAACGCTGGAGCTGCTCGGGCCGGCCCACCTCCAGCCACAGCTTGACCAGGATCACCCCGTCGTCGGCCAGCATGGTCTCGAAGGGCGGCAATTGCCGGAAGAAGGTCTCGCGCTGCGCGTCGGTGCAGAAGCCGAAGACCTTCTCGACCACGCCGCGATTATACCAGCTGCGGTCGAAGAGCGCGATCTCGCCGCGCGCGGGCAGCCAGTCGACATAGCGCTGGAAATACCATTCCCCGGCCTCGCGCTCGCTGGGCTTGGGCAGGGCGACGATATAGGCCGAACGCGGGTTGAGGTTCTCGCGCACCCGCTCGATGGTGCCGCCCTTTCCGGCGGCGTCGCGGCCCTCGAACAGCACCACCATGCGCTTGCCGGTATGGATCACGTCGCGCATCAGCCGCACCAGCTGCAACTGCAGCCCGGCCATGCGCTCGTCGTAATCCTTGCCCTTCATCTCCTCGGGATAGGGATAGGAGGGGTCGAGGATGCGGCCCTTTTCCGCCGCCTTCACGGCCTTGCGCAATGCCTCGGGCGCCTGCTTTTCCAGGTAGCGGGTGATGGCGCCCACGAAGGGCAGGTCGGGCAGCGATTTCGGCGCCCCGGTCCCGTCCTTCCCATCCTTCCAGCCATTGCCGTTCTTGCCCATGCCTATGCCTCGCCGATGCGGTTCAGGTCGAAGGGGGTGGTCTGGTAGATCTCGTTGATCCAGTTGCCATAGAGCAGATGCGCATGGCTGCGCCAGCGGTTCGTCGGCGTCTGGCCGGGATCGTCGTCCGGGTAGTAGTTCACCGGCACGTTGATCGGCTTGCCCGAGACCACGTCGCGGTCGTATTCGTCCTTCAGCGTCGTGCTGTCATATTCGAAATGGTTGAAGACATAGAGCGCGCGGTGGCCGGCATCCTCGATCAGGCAGGGCCCGACCTGGTCCGAGGCGATCAGCGTCCGCAGCGCCGGGATGGCGTCCACCTCGTCCTGGCGCACCTCGGTCCAGCGGCTGACCGGGACCAGCACGTCGTCCGAGAAGCCGCGCAGATAGGGCGAGGCGGGGGCGAGGTTGCGGTGGCGGAAGCAGCCGAAGGCCTTGTGGTCCAGCATGTGCTTTTCGAGGCGATGGAAATGCCAGGCCATCGCCATGCCGCCCCAGCAGACGCCGAAGGTGGAATGCACATGGCTTTGCGTCCATTCGAAGACGCGGGTGATCTCGTCCCAATAGGTCACCTGCTCGAAGGGCAGGTGCTCGATGGGCGCGCCGGTGATGATCAGCCCGTCGAACTTCTCGCCCGTCTCCTCGACCTCGCAGAAGCGGCGGTAGAAGCTTTCCATGTGGTCGGCCGCCGTGTTGCGGCTTTCGTGGTCCGACATGCGGATCAGCTGGAAGTCGATCTGCAGGGGCGTGGCGCCGATCAGCCGGGCGAACTGGTTCTCGGTCTGGATCTTCTTGGGCATCAGGTTCAGAAGCCCGATGCGCAGCGGCCGGATGTCCTGCATCGCCGCCCGGCCCGGCGACATGACCATGACGCCTTCGTTCGACAGGATGTCAAAGGCGGGCAGGTCATTGGGCAGGGTGATGGGCATCATGCGTCCTTTCTGTCGGTCTTTTCTTCGGGGGCCCGCCTGTCGATCGCCTGGCCGACCAGGCGGAGCAGGTCGTCGGGGCTTTTCACCTGCGCCACCTCCTCGGCCAGCAGGGTCACGCCGCGCCGCGCCATGGCTTCGTAGCGCGGCTGCCGGTGGGCCAGCGCCCGGGCATAGGTCCAGCGGATGAAGTCGTCGGGATTGACCTGCTCCTCGGTCAGGCCCTTTTCCACGCGATAGTCGGTCCAGGCGCGGTCGAGGAAGTCCGGCTGGTAATACATCGGTTTCGGCGCGCGGTCGAAGCGGCGCACCAGCTCCTCGGTATGTTCGGCCGAGCCCTTGATCCAGACCAGCAGCAGGTCGCGTTCCAGCGCGTCCAGCACCGGGTCGCTTTCGGCCCAGGGGTCCACCACCTCGCAGACCGAGCCGCCGGAATCGCAGACGAAATTCCCCAGATTGTAGATCTCTTGCGCGCGGCGGATGAAGTGGCCGGTATCCAGCAGCGCCGCGATCTCGGCCATGCGGTGCTGGTCCTGGCGGCGCATGTATTCGTCGAATTCCAGCCCGCCGCGGGTCACGCTGCCGGGCTTGCCCAGATAGGTGGACAGCGGCGCCAGGTTCTCGAAGGTGATGTTGCTGGCGATATAGACCGAATCCGACAGCAGCAGCTCGCGCAGGAAGGGCACCTTCATCGCCTCGCGCTTGAAGTTGTCGGCGATCAGCTCGCCCATGTAGCGGGTGCCGATGCGGTAATCGACCGAATAGTGGAACCATTCCCCCGAGCCGCGCAGCATCGAGGCGAGGAAGGTCTTGCCCAGCCCCGACATGCCGAAGAACAGCACGCGCTTGCGGGGTGCGGCCAGCCATTCGGCTTGGGTCTTGTAGAGCATGGGCGATCCTTTTGCGGGGCTTGGCGATAGTTAGTCCTGCGCAGGGCCAAGGAAAAGGGGTGGCTGTCCCCGCCCCTCGGCCCGCAGCCCGGAAAAGCGGCCGGCCAGCCCTTGCATCCCGACCCCGAGCCCCTATCTGGGACGGGCGGACCGGGCCCCTCTGACGACGCATGTCGTGATGTCGGACCGCATCGAGCCTTGCTCGGTGCCAGCCCGGAACCCATTCCTCGCCAAGGCTTCGCACCGGCATTCGTCCAATGCGGAGTCTGACATGGAACCTTTCTACCTGACCCTCTTTCTCGGCACGCCGATCTGGCTGTGGCTGGTCTTCTTCGGCCTCGTCGCGGCGCTGCTGGCCTTCGATCTTGGCGTGCTGAATCGCGGCGACAAGGAAATCGGCGTGACTGAAAGCCTCAAGCTTTCGGCCTTCTACATCACTCTGGGCGTGCTGTTCGGCGGTTTCGTCTGGTATCAGCTGGGCAGCAATGCCGCCGCAGAATACATGACCGCCTTCGTGGTCGAAAAGACGCTGGCGATGGACAATGTCTTCGTCATCGCGCTGATCTTCGCCACGCTGTCGATCCCGCGCCGCTACCAGCACCGGGTGCTGTTCTGGGGCATCCTGGGCGTGATCGTGCTGCGCGGCATCATGATCGGCGTCGGCGCGACGCTGGTCGCGCAATATGGCTGGATCCTCTATATCTTCGCCGGCTTCCTGATCCTGACCGGCATCAAGATGCTGTTCATCGGCGACAAGGAGCATGACATGGGATCGAACCCCATCCTGGCCTTCCTGCGCCGCCGGATGCGGCTGACCGACGAACTGCACGGCCATGCCTTCGTCGTGAAGAGGTCCGACCCCGCGACCGGCCGCATCCGCCGTTACGCCACGCCGCTGCTGCTGGCCCTGGTGATGATCGAGATCGCCGACGTGATCTTTGCGGTGGATTCGGTGCCGGCGGTCTTTGCCATCACCATCGACCCCTATATCGTCTATACCTCGAACATCTTCGCCATCCTGGGCCTGCGCGCGCTGTTCTTCGCGCTGGCGGCGATCATCCACCGCTTCGAATATCTCAAGCAGGCGCTGGCGGTGCTGCTGATCTTCATCGGCTCCAAGGTGTTCCTGGCCGATCTGATGGGGCTGGCGAAATTCCCGCCCGCGGTCTCGCTGGGCATCACCTTCGCCATCCTCGGCGCCGGCGTCGGCTGGTCGCTGTGGCGCACCCGCAAGGACGCGGCGCAGGCCTGAGCGCCAAACCCGCGGCGCCGCGCCCGGCCGTGCGGTAGCCGTGGGTATTTGAGAAACAGAGAAAGCGGGGAGGCGGGGTGCGAGACCCGGCCGTCTCCGTGCGATGTGATCCGGGTTGCCGCAGCGTTAACCAATCCGCAGTAGCGCCTCGGGTTCAATCGCGCTATGCTGCCGCTCAGACCCGGAAAACGGGCGATGCAAACGAGGCAGTGACGGCGGTAACCCATGACCGAGATGGTCTTTGGCACCACGCCCGTGCGGGCAGGTGATCCGATTCTTCCACGCTGGTGGCGCACGCTGGACCGATGGTCCCTGGCCTGCGTGCTGGGACTGTTCGCGGTCGGGCTTCTTCTGGGACTGGCGGCTTCGGTGCCGCTGGCCGAAAAGAACGGCCTGCCGCAATTCTACTACGTCAGCCGCCAGGCGGTCTTCGGCGCCATGGCGCTGGGGGTGATGCTGGTGATCTCGACCTTCTCGCCCCGGCAGGTGCGGCGCATCGGGGTGCTGGGCTTTCTGGTGGCGCTGCTGATCCTGGCGATACTGCCCTTCGTCGGCACCGATTTCGGCAAGGGCGCGGTGCGCTGGCTGCGGCTGCCCGGCGGCATGTCGGTCCAGCCCTCGGAGTTCCTCAAGCCCTGTTTCGTCGCCATCTGCGCCTGGTTCATGGCCGCAAGCCAGGAGGTCGGCGGCCCGCCCGGCAAGTCCTTCTCGTTCGGGCTGGCGGTGATCGTGGTGCTGCTTCTGGCGATGCAGCCCGATTTCGGCCAGGCCTCGCTGGTGCTGTTTTCCTGGTGCGTGATGTATTTCATCGCCGGCGCGCCGCTTTACCTTCTGGGGGGGGTGATGGGGCTGGCCTGCGTCGGCGGCATCTTCGCCTATGGCGCCTCGGAACATTTCGCGCGCCGCATCAACGGCTTCCTCGCGGCCGAGGTCGATCCGCGCACCCAGCTCGGCTATGCCACCAACGCCATCCAGGAGGGCGGCTTCTTCGGCGTCGGCGTCGGCGAGGGCTCGGTCAAGTGGTCGCTGCCGGACGCGCATACCGATTTCATCATCGCGGTGGCGGCCGAGGAATACGGGCTGATCCTGGTCCTCATCATCATCGCGCTTTATTCTACCATCGTCATCCGCTCGCTCCTGCGGCTGCAGGACGAACGCGATCCCTTCGTGCGCATCGCCGGCACCGGGCTGGCCTGCGCCTTCGGCGTGCAGGCGCTGATCAACATGGGCGTGGCGGTGCGGCTTCTGCCGGCCAAGGGCATGACGCTGCCCTTCGTCAGCTATGGCGGCTCGTCGGTGATCGCCTCGGGCATCGCCATGGGGATGCTTCTGGCGCTGACCCGATCGCGCCCGCAGGGCCGCATCGGCGACGTGCTGGGCCGGGGTCGGGGATGAGCGTTCCTCAGGCCCAGCGGCGGCTTTGCCTGATCGCCGCCGGCGGCACCGGCGGGCACATGTTCCCGGCGCAGTCGCTGACCGAGGTGTTGCTGGCCCAAGGCTGGCGCGTGAAGCTGTCCACCGACGAACGGGGCGCCCGCTATGCCGGCGCCTTCCCGGCCGAGGTCGCGCGCGAGGTGGTCAGCTCCGCCACCACCGCGCGCGGCGGTGCGCTGGCCAGACTCGCCGTGCCCTTCCGCATCGCTGCGGGCGTGCTTTCGGCCATGCGCCGGATGCGGACCGACCGTCCGGCCGTGGTGGTGGGCTTCGGCGGCTATCCGACCATTCCCGCCATGTCGGCGGCGCTGGCGCTGAAGATCCCGCGCATGATCCACGAGCAGAACGGCATCATGGGCCGGGTCAATATGGCTTTCGCCCGCCGGGTGGACCGCGTTGCCTGCGGCACCTGGCCGACCGCGCTGCCGCCGGGCGTGCAGGGCATCCATACCGGCAACCCGGTGCGGCAGGCAGTGCTGGACCGCGCCGCCGCGCCCTATCTGCCGCCCTCCTCGGACGGGCCGGTGAACCTCTTGGTCATCGGCGGCAGCCAGGGCGCGCGCGTGCTTTCCGATGTGGTGCCCCAGGCCGTCGCCGGCCTGCCCGAGGAGCTGCGCGCCCGCCTGTCGGTCAGTCACCAGGCCCGGGCCGAGGATGCCGAGCGGGTGACCGCCGCCTATGCCGCGGCCGGCATCGACGCCGTGGTGCGGCCCTTCTTCGACGACGTGCCGCAGCGGCTGGCGCAGGCGCAGCTGGTGGTCAGTCGGGCGGGGGCATCGTCCATCGCCGACATCACCGTGATCGGCCGTCCGGCCATCCTGATCCCCTATGCCGCCGCCACCGGCGACCACCAGACCGCCAATGCGCGTGCCCTTGCGGAATCCGGTGCCGCTGTCGTCCTGCCCGAATCCGTGCTTGACGCCGAGAGCCTCAGGCGCGACATGCGGGACATCCTTTCCGACAGCGCCCGCGCCACCGCCATGGCAGCCGCGGCGCTGTCGCTGGGCCGCCCCGATGCGGCGCAGCGCCTTGCAGAACTAGTGACGGAACTGACCCGATGAACGCAGCGACCAAACTCCCGGGCGAACTGGGCCCCATCCATTTCGTCGGCATCGGCGGCATCGGCATGTCCGGTATCGCCGAGGTGCTGATGACGCTGGGCTACCAGGTGCAGGGTTCGGACGCGAAACGCTCCAAGATCACCGACCGGCTGGAAAGCCTGGGCGCCACCGTCTTCGAAGGCCAGCGTGCCGAGAATATCGGCGAGGCCGGGGTGGTGGTGATCTCGACCGCCATCAAGAAGGGCAATCCCGAGCTTGAGGAGGCGCGCCGTCGCGGCTTGCCCGTGGTGCGCCGGGCCGAGATGCTGGCCGAGCTGATGCGGCTGAAATCCAACGTCGCCATCGCCGGCACCCATGGCAAGACCACGACCACCACCATGGTCGCGACGCTGCTGGACGCGGGCGGCTTCGATCCGACCGTGATCAACGGCGGCGTCATCCACGCTTACGGCTCGAACGCCCGCGCCGGCGCCGGCGAGTGGATGGTGGTCGAGGCGGACGAGAGCGACGGCAGCTTCAACCGCCTGCCCGCCACCATCGCCATCGTCACCAATATCGACCCCGAGCATATGGAGCACTGGGGCAGCTTCGACGCGCTGCGCAAGGGCTTCCAGGATTTCGTCTCGAACATCCCCTTTTACGGGCTCGCCGTCTGCTGCACCGACCACCCCGAGGTGCAGGCACTGGTCGGCAAGCTGACCGATCGCCGCGTGGCGACCTTCGGCTTCAACGCCCAGGCCGACGTGCGGGCCGTGAACCTGCGCTATGAGAACGGCGTGGCGCATTTCGACATCGCGCTGCAAGGCGAGGCCGAGCTGAACGACGGCGAGGTGCCGGTGATCGAGGGCTGCAGCCTGCCGATGCCGGGCGACCACAATGTCAGCAATGCGCTGGCCGCCGTGGCCGTCGCCCGCCACCTGGGCATGAAGCGCGCCCAGATCCGCGAGGCGCTGGCGCGCTTCGGCGGGGTCAGCCGCCGCTTCACCCGTGTGGGCGAGGTGAACGGGGTGACCATCATCGACGATTACGGCCATCACCCGGTCGAGATCGCGGCGGTGCTGAAGGCAGCCCGGCAGGCCACCAAGGGCCGGGTGATCGCCGTGCATCAGCCGCATCGCTACAGCCGGCTGTCGAGCCTGTTCGACGATTTCTGCACCTGTTTCAACGAGGCCGATGTCGTCGCCATCGCCGAGGTCTATTCGGCCGGTGAAGAGCCGATCCCCGGCGCCTCGCGCGACGATCTGGTCGCCGGGCTGATCGCCCACGGCCACCGCCACGCCCGCGCGGTGATGGACGAGGGCGACCTGGAACGGCTGGTGCGCGAGCAGGCGCGGCCGGGCGACATGGTGGTCTGTCTGGGTGCCGGCACCATCTCGACCTGGGCCAACAACCTGCCTGAGCGGCTGACGGAGAAAGCCGCGTGATCGCGCTGGCGAGCCATCCCGCCACGGCGGCGTTCTGCGCGGTGCTCTGGGGCATCGCGGCCTGCCTTCTGCCCTTCGTGCGGCTGCGCTGGCGTCATTCGGCGCTCTGGGCGCTGGTGCTGTGCGGCGTGCCGGTGCTGGGCTGGCTGACCTATCTGTGCGGTCCCGGCTTCGGCGTGCTGTTCCTTTCCCTTGGCCTGTCCCTGCTGGTCTGGCCGCCTTTCGACCCGCGTCGCCGCCGGCGCCGGCACGGCGCGCATTGAGCCCATGGAGATCGTCTGGCTGGTCATCGGCGTCACGCTGGCCGCGACGCTGTGGTTCGGTGCGGCGCGCATGGGTGCGCGCTCCTTCGGGGTGCTGGGGGCGGGGCTGGCGGTGCTGCTGGGTTCGGCCGGCCTGTGCTGGCTGATCGGCGAGGCCAAGACCGGTGGCTATCTTGCCGGCATCGTCGGCATGCTTCTGTGCCTGCTGATGCTGATCGCCGCCGGCGGCGTGCTGGCCGGGACGCTGCTGCGCTGGCTCTACGAACGGCTGAGCCCGCCCGCGCCGCCGCGCGCGGCCCTGCGCCCGGCCTGGGACCTGATGGGCCTTGGCGCCTTCGCCGCGCTAGCAGTGATCCTCAGCGCGGTCGAATGAAGCCGCCCGCCGCGTAAATGCTGCGCCTCCCTTGTCACGGCGGGGAAAGCCGTCTAGGCAATGAATGTGATGTAATCACATTTCATATATGTCTCCGACAACCGCTAGAGGTCTGACCAGATGCAAAGGGCAATCACCACGCAGATCGGCGCGCTGGCGCTGGGTTCGATGCTGTTTTTCGCGGCCGCGGCCGTCGCGCAGACCAGCGATGCCGGCCATGACCACAGCCACGGCCACGACCACGGCCACGACCATGCGCATGAGCACAAGGATGCCGCCCAGGAGGCGATCCATAACGGTTATTTCGAGGACGATCAGGTCCGGGACCGTCCGCTGTCGGACTGGCAGGGCGACTGGCAATCGGTCTATCCCTATCTGCGCGACGGGACGCTGGACCCGGTCATGGCGCATAAGGCCGAACATGGCGACAAGACGGCCGAGGAATATCGCGCCTATTACGAGGCCGGCTACAAGACCGATGTCGACCGCATCACCATCGAGGGCGACCGCGTCAGCTTCCGCAGCGGCGATGCCGTGGTCTCGGGGCAATATGCCGGCGACGGCCATGAGATCCTGACCTATGCCAAGGGCAATCGCGGCGTGCGCTATGTCTTCAGGAAGACCGCGGGCGACGAGGCGGCTCCGCAATTCATCCAGTTCAGCGACCACCGCATCGCGCCCGAAAAGGCCGACCATTATCACCTCTATTGGGGCGACGACAGTGCGGCGCTGCTGCAGGAGGTGACGAACTGGCCGACCTATTACCCCGCTTCGCTGGATGGCGCGCAGATCCTGGCCGAGATGATGGCGCATTGATCGCCGGCCAGGCCGCCGGCCCGTCGGGGGCCGCCGGCTTGCGGCATGCCGCGCAATGCCGGCGGCGCGGATGCGGGCGCATTGACGGCCCGGCCCGCGCTGATTAGGAGCGCGGCATGACCCAGACGCTTCCCAGCCCGCGCGGCGCCCTGACCCCGAACCGTGTCCTTGCCGATCTGACCTGGCTGCGGGTCGGCGGCCCGGCCGACTGGCTGTTCCAGCCCGCGGACGAGGGGGATCTGTCCGAGTTCCTGCGCGGCCTCGATCCGGCGTTGCCGGTGTTTCCGATGGGCGTCGGTTCGAACCTGATCGTGCGCGATGGCGGCATCCGCGGCGTGGTGATCCGGCTGGGACGCGGCTTCAACGCCATCTCCTGCGAGGGCGGCATCGTTACCGCCGGGGCCGCCGCGCTGGATGCCCATGTCGCGCGCCGCGCCGCCGAGGCGGGGCTGGACCTGACCTTCCTGCGCACCATTCCCGGCAGCATCGGCGGCGCGGTGCGGATGAATGCCGGCTGCTACGGCGCTTATGTCGCCGATCACCTGATCTCGGTCCGTGCCGTGGCCCGCGACGGCAGCCTGCACGAGATCGCGGCCGCCGACCTGCGCCTCGGCTATCGCCATTCCGAGATCCCCGAGGACTGGGTCGTGACCGAGGCCCGTTTCCGCGCCGAGCCGGGCGATCCCGCCGAACTGGCCGCGCGGATGGAGGAGCAGCTGGCGCGTCGCGACGCCAGCCAGCCGACCCGGGACCGTAGCGCCGGTTCGACCTTCCGCAACCCGGCTGGCTTTTCCTCGACCGGGCGGGCGGATGACAGCCACGAATTGAAGGCCTGGTCGCTGATCGATGCCGCCGGCCTGCGCGGCCACCGCCTGGGCGGGGCGCAGATGTCGGAAAAGCATCCGAATTTCCTGCTCAATGCCGGCGGCGCCACCGCCGCCGAGCTGGAGGCCCTGGGCGAACTGGTGCGGCAGAAGGTGCGCGAGACCAGCGGGCACGAGCTGCAATGGGAAGTGATCCGCGTAGGCCAGCCCTAGGAACCGGCCGTAACCCGCCGGCATTGCCGGAAATATCGCGTGGAACGCGAAAAGGGACTTTTGCGATTCCGCCCGACCCGCTATCCTGACCCGACAAATACCCGGATCAACCGGGGACAAGAGGCAGAAATTGGCGGGCAGGTCGAGCAGGACAGCCCCGAAAGTCGTGGTCCTGATGGGCGGACCCTCGGCCGAGCGCGAGGTGTCGCTTTCGTCGGGGCGTGAATGCGCGATTGCGCTGCGGCAGGCGGGCTATGAAGTCGTCGAATTGGACGCGGGCAGGGATCTGCCCGCGCGTCTGGCCGAGCATGCGCCGGATGTGGTCTTCAACGCCCTGCACGGCCGCTGGGGCGAGGACGGCTGCGTGCAGGGCCTGCTGGAATGGCTGGGCTGGCGCTATACCCATTCCGGCGTGCTGGCCTCGGCGCTGGCCATGGACAAGTCCCGGGCCAAGCAGGCGCTGCGCGAGGCCGGGCTGCCGGTGGTGGACAGCCTCATCGCCGATGCGGACGAGGTGCGCGCCGGCCATGTCATGGCGCCGCCCTATGTGGTCAAGCCGAATGACGAGGGCTCTTCGGTCGGGGTCTATATCGTGCACGAGGCCGCGAACGGCCCGCCGCAGCTTTCCCCGCAGATGCCGGCCCGGGTCATGGTCGAAACCTATGCGCCGGGCCGCGAGCTGACCGTGGCGGTGCTGGGCGACCGCGCGCTTGGCGTGACCGAGATCGTGACCGAGGGCTGGTATGACTACGACGCCAAATACAAGCCCGGCGGCTCGACCCATGTGATCCCGGCCGCGATCCCCGACGAGATCGCCGCCGCCTGCCGCGAGCAGGCGGTGCGGGCGCATCAGGCGCTGGGATGCCGGGGGCTGACCCGAACCGATTTCCGCTGGGACGAAAGCCGCGGGCTGGCCGGGCTGATCATCCTGGAGGTGAACACCCAGCCCGGCATGACCCCCACCTCGCTTGCCCCCGAACAGGCGGCGCATGCCGGCATGGATTTCCCCGCGCTCTGCCGCTGGATCGTCGAGGAGGCGCTATGCAGGGCCTGAACCCCTTCCACCGCGGACAGGGCGACGGCGGGCGCCCGGCCCCGACGCGCCCCGCGCCTGCGCGCCCGGCGCCGATGGCGGCGCGCGCGCCGCGCAGGGACCCGGCCCCCTCGCGGCTGGCCTATCGGCTGAACCGGATGATGCTGCGGCCCATCGTGCGCCGGCTGGTGCATGTCGGCCTGCCCGCCTTTCTGGCGGCGCTGGTGGCGGGGATCTGGCTGTCGGACGACACCCGCCGCGCCAATCTGACCGGCGGCATCGACGCCATCGTGGACCGCATCCAGCACCGCGACGAATTCATGGTCAAGATGATGACCATCGAGGGCGCCTCGCCGGCGGTGGACAAGGGGCTGCGCGCCATGCTGCCGGTCGAGCTGCCGGCATCGAGCTTCGACATCGACCTGGAAAAGCTGCGCGAGCGGGTGCTGAAGCTCGACGCGGTCGAGGCGGTGGAACTGCGCATCAAGCCGGGCGGCGTGCTGTCGGCCGTGGTGACCGAGCGGGTGCCGGTGGTGCTGTGGCGCCATGGACGCGGCATCGAGCTTCTGGACAAGACCGGGCACCGGGTCGCCTCGGTCACCTCGCGCGACGTGCGCACCGACCTGCCGATCATCGCCGGCGAGGGCGCCGACCGCGCCGCACGCGAGGCGCTGGCGCTGATCGATGCCTCCGGGCCCATCCTGCCACGCCTGCGCGGGCTGGAGCGCATGGGCGAACGGCGCTGGGACGTGGTTCTGGACCGCGGTCAGCGCATCCAGCTGCCCGAGGACAAGGCGCTTCAGGCGCTGGAGCGCGCCATCGCGCTGGACCGCGCCCTGCACATGCTGGACCGCGACATCTCGGTCGTCGACCTGCGGCAGGAGGCGCGTCCGGTGGTCCGGCTGGGGCTGGAGGCGCAGAACGCCATCCGCCGCGCCCGCGGCCAGCCCGAGCTTGGTCCGGACGGATTGCCGGTCAAGCCGGAGGCGACGGCGGGCAAGACCGGCAAAAGCACGAAGAAGAGCGGTTAACAGCTTGGGGAGTCAGCGGATATGAAGGATCTGTATCAGGGCCAGCGGGCGATGCGGAACATGCGCCGCCAAGCCATGCAGCGCGGGGTCATCGCGGTTCTCGACATCGGCACCTCGAAGATCGCCTGCCTGGTCCTGCAATTCGACGGCCCCAGCCAGTTCCGCGAGACGGACGGGGTCGGCCCCATGGCCGGCCAGTCGAATTTCCGCGTCATCGGCACCGCCACCACCCGCTCGCGCGGCATGCGCTACGGCGAGATCGAGACCATGGCCGAGACCGAGCGCGCCATCCGCACCGTGATCCAGTCGGCGCAGAAGGTCGCGGGCGTGCGCGTCGATCACGTCATCGCCTGCATCTCGGGCGCGCGCCCGGCAAGCTACGGCCTGGCGGGAGAGATCGTGCTGCCCGCCGGCAAGGTGGGCGAGGGCGACGTGGCCCGCGTGCTGGCCGCCTGCGACGTGCCCGATTTCGGCCGTGGCCGCGAGGTGCTGCACGCCCAGCCGGTGAACTTCGCCCTGGACGGTCGCTCGGGGCTGTCGGACCCGCGCGACCAGTCGGGCGGCCGGCTGGCCTGCGACATGCATGTGCTGACCATCGACGGCGACGCGGCCGGCAACCTGGTGCATTGCATCCGGCGCTGCGACATGGAACTGGCGGGGGTGGCCTCGGCCTCCTATGCCTCGGGCCTTGCCGCGCTGGTCGAGGACGAGCAGGAACTGGGCGCCGCCTGCATCGACCTGGGCGGCGGCACGACCGGGGTTTCGGTCTTCATCAAGAAGCACATGATCTTCGCCGATGCCGTCCGTGTCGGGGGCGAGCTGATCACCCAGGACATCGCCAAGGGGCTGCGGGTCAGCCATGCCGTGGCCGAACGGCTCAAGACCCTGCATGGCGGGCTGGAGGCCACCGGCCGCGACGACCGCGAGATGATCGAGCTGGGCGGCGAGACCGGCGACTGGGAAACGGACCGCCGCAGCGTCAGCCGCGCCGACCTGATCGGCATCATGCGCCCGCGGGTCGAGGAGATCCTGGAAAAGGTGGGCGAGATCCTGGATGCGGCGGGCTTCGACTGCATGCCCTCGCGCCAGATCGTGCTGACCGGCGGCGGCAGCCAGATCCCGGGGCTGGACGTGCTGGCCTCGCGCATGCTGGGGCAAAGCGTGCGCATCGGCCGGCCGCTGCGCATCCAGGGCCTGCCGCATAACGCCACCGCGCCGGGCTTTTCCTCGGCCATCGGGCTGGCCCTGCTGACGGCGCATCCGCAGGACGAATGGTGGGATTTCGACATGCCCGCCGAACATTACCCGGCGCGCAGCCTGCGCCGGGCCTATCGCTGGTTCCGCAACAACTGGTAGGCGAGCGGAACCCGGATGCGGTGGTGTGGACCGGTGTCCACACCACATGGTGGAGAATGGGCAAGATACCGCCGAGAATAACAGCTCTGACCGCCATATTTGGTGGGTCACCTGTGTTTTTCGGGTGACGCTGGGGGCGAATCTGGCTAGGCTGCCCGCATAGGGGATTCGACCGGACTGCGCACATGTCCGGCGCAAACATAAGGCAGGCGAGACATGGAACGGCAGATCCACCTGATGCTGAATGATGACCAGGAACTGAAGCCGCGCATTACCGTCTTCGGCGTCGGTGGTGCGGGTGGCAATGCGGTCAACAACATGATCGACAAGCAGCTGGAGGGCGTCGAATTCGTCGTGGCGAATACCGATGCCCAGGCGCTGCAGTCCTCGAAGGCCGAAAGCCGCATCCAGATCGGTCCCAAGGTGACCGAGGGGCTGGGCGCCGGCGCCAAGCCCTCGATCGGCGCCAAGGCTGCCGAGGAAACCATCGAGGATATCGTCGATCACCTGATGGGCGCGCATATGTGCTTCATCACCGCCGGCATGGGCGGCGGCACCGGCACCGGCGCCGCGCCGATCATCGCCCAGGCCGCGCGCGAGATGGGCATCCTGACCGTCGGCGTCGTGACCAAGCCCTTCCAGTTCGAGGGTACCAAGCGCATGCGCCAGGCCGAGGAGGGCGTCGAGGCCCTGCAGAAGGTCGTGGACACGCTGATCATCATCCCGAACCAGAACCTGTTCCGGCTGGCCAACGAAAAGACCACCTTCACCGAAGCCTTCGCCATGGCCGACGACGTGCTCTACCAGGGCGTCAAGGGCGTGACCGACCTGATGGTGCGCCCGGGCCTGATCAACCTCGACTTCGCCGACGTGCGCGCGGTGATGGACGAGATGGGCAAGGCGATGATGGGCACCGGCGAGGCCTCGGGCGAGAACCGCGCCGTGCAGGCGGCCGAGAAGGCCATCGCCAACCCGCTGCTGGACGAGATCAGCCTGAACGGCGCCAAGGGCGTGCTGATCAACATCACCGGCGGCTACGACCTGACCCTGTTCGAGATGGACGAGGCGGCCGAGAAGATCCGCGAGAAGGTCGATCCCGACGCCAACATCATCGTCGGCTCGACGCTGGACCCGTCGATGGAAGGCTCGATCCGCGTCTCGGTGGTGGCCACCGGCATCGACGCCTCGGCGGCCGAACTGCCCGTGCCGCGCCGTGGCATGAAAGAGCCGCTGACCCAGCACCCGCCCGTGGCGCAAAAGTCGGTCGAGGACGAGCTGCCGGTGCCGCCGCGCCGCACCGCGCCCCTGGCCGAGGCCGCGCCGCAACCGGCCGCCGCGCCGGTCGCGCGCTCGCAGCCAGCCGCCCCGGCGGCGCGCTACGACGAGGACGACATGCCTCGCCCGGCCTATCAGCCCGACCTGCGCCAGCCGTCCGCACCCGCCGCGCAAGGCGATGCGCTGAACGGCGATGCCGGCGGCTTCGTCGCCCCGACCCGCCGTCCGCAAGCCCCGGCCGGCACCCCCTCGGATGCGGTCATGCAGCGGCTGGCCGCCGCGGTGCAGAAGGCGCCCGAGCGTCAGGCCGCCGCCCAGAACCGCGCCGCCCAGCAGCAGCCCGCCGAGCAGGGCCGGGCCCAGGGTCGCATGGGCGGGCTCAGCCGCATGCTGGAGCGCATCTCGGGCCATGGCGAGCAGGCCGAGAAGCCGGCGCCCTCGACCATCGCCGAGCGCGTGAACGAGCGCGTCGCCGCCCGCAACCGCAGCGGCTTCGACGCCGGTTTCGACGATCTGGCCAGCCCCGACCGGGCCGGCGACAATGTCGAGATCCCGGCTTTCCTGCGCCGCCAGGCGAACTAAGCCGATCACATTATTTCAGCCCCGGAATCGGAAGGGACCGCCAAGGCGGTCCTTTTCCCTTTTCGGATCAGTCTCTTGCAGGCAGTCCTGCGGCTGCCGATGCTGCGTCGCAGCGATTGTTTCACCCCGTTACAAAACGTTAATTGAGCAATCGCTCCGGCATGCCTAACTGAGCTTCACGCCGTGGCCACGCCCGCGGCCAACGAAAGTTCACAGCAAGCGGCAGGCAAGACCATGCAGACCACCATCGCTCAGAAAGCCCAGTTCCGCGGCGTCGGGCTGCATTCGGGTGCGGCCGTGCGCCTGGCGATCCTGCCGGCGCCCGCCGATCACGGCATCGTCTTCGTGCGCACCGATCTGGGCCGCGCGCGTATTCCGGCGCATTGGGATCACGTCACCCCTTCGCAGCTCTGCACGCTGCTGGACAACGGCCGCGGCGCCACTGTCTCGACGGTCGAGCATGTGATGGCCGCGCTGGCCGGCACCGGCATCAACAATGCCGTGGTCGAGGTGAACGGGCCGGAAGTGCCGATCCTCGACGGTTCCTCGGCCCCCTTCGTCCAGGGTATCCTCGAGGCCGGCCTGCGCCAGCAGCCCGGTGCGCCCTTGCGCGCCATCCGCGTGCTGCGCGAGGTCGAGGTACAGCAGGGCGAGGCCTTCGCCCGCCTGTCGCCCGCCGACCACCTGGAGATCCATTTCGACATCGACTTCGCGGATGCGGCGATCGGCCACCAGGAAAAGCGCCTCGACATGGCCAATGGCAGTTTCGTGCACGAGCTGATGGACAGCCGCACCTTCTGCCGCCAGGCCGATGTGGTGCAGATGCAGCGGAACGGCCTGGCGCTTGGCGGCACCTATCTGAACGCCGTTGTCGTCGATGGCGACAAGGTGCTCTCGCCCGGCGGGTTGCGCCACCGCGACGAGGCGGTGCGCCACAAGATGCTGGACGCGGTGGGCGACCTGGCGCTGGCCGGTGCGCCGCTGCTGGCGCGCTATACCGGCCATCGCGCCGGGCATGCCATGACCAACAAGCTGTTGCGCGCGCTTTTCGCCCAGCCCGATGCCTGGGAATGGGTCACGCTGACCCCGGCGATGGAAAGCCGCCTGCCCGGCGCCGGGGTGCTGGCCTCGGCCGCGCGCCTTGCGCCCCGCGCCCGCCAGCTGGCCGTCGCCTGAAGGTGACGGGCATGCCGCCGCTTTTGCGGTTTTGGCATTTTGCGCAGCCCGATTTTCTGTGCTAGGACGACCGGGCCGCGCGGGCCTTTCCGCCCGTGCGGCGGCATGAATTTCTGACGGGCAGGGTGGAATGACAGGCATCAGATCGGGTTCCTTGGTCGCGGCTGTGCTGTCGTTGGGCCTTCTGGCGGGCTGTGGCGGCGGCTCGGGCAATCAGCCCGAATCATTCGAGAATTTCACCGCCGAGGAAATCTACAAGCGCGGCGAATACGAGCTTGAGAACACGCGCAAGCCGAAGGATGCGGTGAAGTATTTCACCGAGGTCGAGCGGCTCTATCCCTATTCCGAATGGGCCAAGCGCGCGCTGATCATGCAGGCCTATTCCCATCACCGCGCCCGCGACTACGAAGAGGCGCGCGGCGCGGCGCAGCGTTTCATCGACACCTATCCGGGCGATGAGGATGCGGCCTATGCGAAATACCTGCTGGCGCTTTCCTACTACGACCAGATCGACGAGATCGGCCGCGACCAGGGTCTGACCTTCCAGGCGCTGCAATCGCTGCGCGAGGTGATCGAGCAATATCCCGATACGGAATACGCCCGTTCGGCCATCCTGAAATTCGATCTGGCCTTCGACCATCTCGCCGCCAAGGAGATGGAGATCGGCCGCTACTATCTGAAGCGCGGCCATTACACTGCGGCGATCAACCGCTTCCGCGTCGTGGTCGAGGAGTTCCAGACCACCACCCACACGCCCGAGGCGCTGATGCGGCTGGTCGAGGCCTATCTGGCGCTTGGCCTGAACGATCAGGCGCAGACGGCGGGGGCGATCCTGGGCCACAATTTCCGCTCCTCGCCCTTCTATCAGGACGCCTATGCGCAGCTGCGCGGCCATGGGTTGCAGCCCGAGGCGCGCGGCGACAGTTGGCTGACCCGCGTCTATCGCCAGGTCATCCAGGGCAAATGGCTGTGAGGGTGCGCTGAAGCGCGCCCTACGGGTGGGGTGATGCTGCTTTCGCTTGAAATCCGAGACATGCTGCTGATCGACCGGCTGGAACTGGCGTTCCGGCCGGGCCTGAACGTGCTGACCGGCGAGACCGGGGCGGGCAAGTCGATCCTGCTCGATTGCCTGGGCTTCGTGCTGGGCTGGCGCGGCCGAGCCGACCTGGTGCGCCAGGGCGCGAGCCAGGGCGAGGTCACGGCAGTCTTCGACCTGCCGCCCGGCCATCCCGCCCGCAGCTTGCTGGACGAGGCGGGCTTCCCGGTCTCGGACGAGTTGATCATCCGCCGCGTGAATGCCGGCGACGGGCGCAAGACCGGCTGGATCAACGACCGGCGCGCCTCGGGCGAGGTGCTGCGGACGCTTTCCGAACTGCTGGTCGAGCTGCATGGCCAGCACGACGACCGGGGGCTGTTGAATCCGCGCGGCCACCGGCTGCTGCTCGACGCCTTTGCCGGCGTTGACCTGGGCTCGACCCGTGCCGCCTGGGCCGCCCGCCGCGAGGCGCGCGCGGCGCTGGAGCGGGCCGAGGCGGCGCTGGCGGCGGCGAAGGGCGAGGAGGAATTCCTGCGCCATGCCGTGGCCGAGCTCGACAAGCTTGCCCCGCAGCCGGGCGAGGAGGCAGAACTGGACACCCGCCGCCGCGCCATGCAGGGCGCCGAGCGCATCCGCGAGGACGTGGCGCGGGCCTTGCAGGCCCTGGGGTCGGAAGGGGCCGAGGGCGCCATGCTCGACGCCGTGCGCTGGCTCGACGGCGCCGCCGAGCGCGCCGAGGGCCGGCTGGAGGCCCCCGCCGCGGCCCTGCAGCGGGCGCTGATCGAGCTGGGCGAGGCGGTCTCGGGCGTCGAGGCGGCGCTGGAGGCGATGGATTTCGACCCGCGCGACCTGGAAGCCACCGAGGAGCGGCTCTTTGCCCTGCGCGCGCTGGCGCGCAAGCATGACGTGCTGGCCGATGACTTGGCGGGCCTCGCCGACGCGCTGCGGGCCCGGCTGTCCCGCATCGACGCGGGCGAGGGGGATCTGGCGCGCCTGCGCGAGGCCGTGGCGGCGGCCGACGCCGCCTATGACGCCGCCGCGGCTGCCCTGTCGCAACAGCGCGCCATGGCCGCCGAGCGGCTCGATGCCGCGATGGCGGCCGAGCTCGCGCCGCTGAAGATGGAGCGCGCGGTCTTCGAGACCCGGCTCTCCGGCGCCGAGCCCGGCCCCGAGGGCCGCGATGCCGTGGCCTTCACCGTCGCCACCAATCCGGGCGCGCCGGCCGGACCCCTGGACCGCATCGCCTCGGGCGGCGAGTTGTCGCGCTTCCTGCTGGCGCTCAAGGTCTGCCTGGCGCGCGGCAACGACGCGCTGGTGCTGATCTTCGACGAGATCGACCGCGGCGTCGGCGGCGCCACCGCCGATGCGGTGGGCCGGCGCCTGGCCCGGCTGGCCGAGGGGGCGCAGGTGCTGGTCGTCACGCACAGCCCGCAGGTGGCGGCGCTTGGCGGGCATCATTTCCGGGTGGCGAAATCGGTCGAGGGCGGCATGACCACCTCGAATGTCGCCGCCCTGACCGCCAGCCAGCGCATCGAGGAAATCGCCCGCATGCTCTCGGGCGAAGAGGTCACCCCGGCCGCGAAAGAGGCGGCGCGGGCCTTGCTGCAGGGTTAATCCATGATCCGGTCCACCTGCCGGATGATGGACAGCACCTGGGCGCTTTCCGGATCATAGCGGATCAGCTTGCCGTCGACGATGCCGTAGCGGCTGCCGGAAGGCGCCTCGCTCATGCCGTAAAGCCCGGGGCGCGTCACCTGATGCAGGCGCGCGCTGTCGAGGCGGTCGCCGACGCGCAGCATGCCCGGCGGCTCGGCGGCGACCTGGGCGGCCGGTGCCGCTGCCTGCCCGGCGTTCTGGGCAAGAGTAGCCGGAGCAAGGGCCAAAAGGCCGACGGCGATAAACAGGCTCTGGCGGTTGCGGAACATGGCTCCAGCCTGGCACGATAATCTTGATCAGGGATTAAACGCCGCAAACCCCTGATCGGCTCCCTCACGAATGCGAGAAATCAGTCGTGCCGGTGACGTTTTTCGAATCTCGGCAGCATGGCCGAGAAGTCGCGGCCCTTTCCGTCCTCGTCCTCGACGAAGCGGGCATAGAGGGCGGCGGCCAGCTCGCCCATCGGCGTGTCGGCATCCGCGGCCTCGGCGGCCTGCTGGCTGAGCCGCAGGTCTTTCAGCATCAGCTCGGAGGCGAAGCCCGGCTTGTAACCGTTGTCTGCAGGCGATTGCGGACCCACGCCCGGCGCCGGACAATAGGCGTTCATCGTCCAGCTGTAGCCCGAGGAGGTCGAGACCACGTCGAACATCTTCTGCCGGTCCAGCCCCAGCTTGTCGGCCAGCGCAAAGGCCTCACAGGTGGCGATCATGGTCACGCCCAGGATCATGTTGTTGCAGATCTTGGCCGCCTGGCCGGCGCCCGCCGCGCCGCAATGCACCGCCTTCTGACCCATGACGTCGAAAAGCGGCTTCACCTTGTCGAAAGCCTCGGCCGAGCCGCCGACCATGAAGGTCAGGGTGCCGGCGGTCGCGCCGCCAACCCCGCCCGAGACCGGGGCGTCCAGCGCGCCCAAGCCCACCGCCTGCGCCTGCGCCGCCACCGCGCGGGCGCTTTCCACGTCCACCGTCGAGCAGTCGCAGAACACCGCGCCCGCGGTCATGGCCGGAATCACCTCCTCCGCGACCGCGCGCAGGATGGCGCCGTTCGGCAGCATGGTGATCACTACCTCGGCGCCCTGCGCCGCCTCGGCGGCGCTGGCGGCCTTGACGACGCCCTCGGGCATCGGCGCGGCCAGGTCGAAGCCCGCGACCGCGTGCCCTGCCTTGGCCAGATTGGCCGCCATCGGGCCGCCCATATTGCCCAAGCCGATGAATCCGATCTTCATGTCCGGTCCTCCCATTCGATTTCATCCTCGCCCAGCGGCGCCAGCATCGCCGCGACATGCGCGGGGCTGGCATCGGCCGACCATTGCGGATTGCGGTCCTTGTCGATGATCTGCGCCCGCACGCCTTCCAGGAAATCGCTTTCGGCCGTGGCGCGGGCGGTGAAGCGCAGCTCGCGCGCCAGGCTGTCGCGCAGGCTGGCATCGCCGCGCGCCGCGCGCACCAGCGCCAGCGTCGCGGCCATCGACAGGGGCGAGTTGCGGCGCAAGGGCTTCAGCGCCGCCTCGTCGCCCGCCGCCTCCAGCGCGGCGACGATCCCGGCCACGGTATGGCCGCCGAAGGCCGAAAGGTCGCGGCCTTCCAGCGGCGCCTCGGGGCGGGGGTGGGGCGCGATCGCGGCCACGTCGCCGGTCTCGGCCAGCCGGTCGATCAGCGCCGGCCATTCCGCCTCTGGGATATAGCTGTCGGCGAAGCCGGTGAAGATCGCGTCGCCGGCGCCGATGCGCGCCCCGGTCAGGCCCAGATATTCGCCGCAGCGGCCGGGCGCATGGCCCAGAAGCCAGCTGCCGCCCACGTCCGGGATCAGGCCGATGCCGGTCTCGGGCATGGCGATCTGGGTGCTGTCGCCGACGATGCGGTGGCTGGCATGGCCGCCGACGCCGACGCCGCCGCCCATGACGAAGCCCTGCATGAAGGCGACGATGGGCTTGGGATACTCGGCGATCCGCGCGTTCATGCGGTATTCGTCGCGAAAGAACTCGCGCCCGACCCGGTGGTCGCCCTCCAGCCCGGCGCGATAGACGGCGGCGATGTCGCCGCCCGAGCAGAAGGCGCGCTCGCCCTCGGCGTCGATGACGACCAGCGCCACCTCCGGATCGTCGCGCCACTCTTGCAGCGCCGCGTCGATGGCCAGCGCCATCTCGTGGCTCAGCGCGTTCAGCGCCTGCGGGCGGTTGAAGGTCAGCCGCCCGGCGCGGCGGTCCTTGCGGATGATCATCTCGGTCATTCAGTCACGCTCCGCCAGCAGGGCGCGGCCGATAATCAGCCGCATGATTTCATTGGTGCCTTCCAGGATCTGGTGCACGCGCAGGTCGCGCACGATCTTTTCGATCCCGTAATCGGCAAGATAGCCGTAGCCGCCATGCAGTTGCAGGCATTGATTGGCGACCTCGAAGGCGCGGTCGGTCACATGCAGCTTGGCCATGGCGCAGAACTTGGTCGCGTCGCGCTCGCCCCGGTCCAGCTTCCAGGCTGCCTGGCGAAGGAAGATGCGCGCGGATTGCAGCGCCGTCTCCATCTCGGCCAGGCGGAACTGCAGCGCCTGGAACTGGTCCAGCGTCTGACCGAAGGCGCGACGCTCGCCCATGTAGCGCAGCGTCGCGTCCAGCGCCGCCTGCGCGCCGCCAAGTGCCCCGGCCGAGATGTTCAGCCGCCCGCCGTCCAGGCCGGCCATGGCATAGGCAAAGCCGCGGCCTTCCTCGCCGATCAGGTTCTCCTCGGGGATCACGCAATCGTCGAACTGCACCTGCGCGGTCGGCTGCGCCTTCCAGCCCATCTTCTGTTCGAGCGCGCCGAAGCTCAGGCCCGGGGTGCCGGCCTCGACCACCATGGTCGAGATGCCGCGCGGCCCGTCCTGGCCGGTGCGGACCATGACCAGGTAGCAATCCGAATAGCTGCCGCCCGAGATGAAGGCCTTGGTGCCGTTCAGCTTCCAGCCGCCCGGCACCCGCTCGGCCCGGGTGCGCAGCGCCGCGGCGTCCGAGCCCGAGCCCGGCTCGGTCAGGCAATAGGAGAACACCTTTTCCATGCTGCACAGGCCAGGCAGCCAGCGCGCCTTGTTCGCGTCGGTGCCGAACTTGTCGATCATGCCGCCGCACATGTTGTGGATCGACAGGAACGATCCGACCGAGGGGCAGGCCATGGCCAGCGCCTCGAAGACCAGCGTGGCGTCCAGACGCGACAGCCCGGTGCCGCCGTGATCCTCGCCGACATAGACCCCGCCGAAGCCCAGCTCGGCCGCCTGTGCCCACAAGGCGCGCGGGATGGTCCCAGCCTCTTCCCAGGCGCGGGCATGGGGTGCGATCTCCGCCGTCCCGAAATCCCGGGCCAGATCGAATATTGCCTGCTGCTCTTCGCTCAGCGCGAAATCCATGCTCTCCCCCTCATGTCTTTCGTGATGATGTGTCTTGCCGGTCATGGCCGGAAAATGTTGCGCAAGTTTTGCAGGCTTGCGCGAAAGGGCGGGGGTGCCGCCGCCCCGGCTTCTTTCTTGTCCAAATATCCCGGGGGAGCGTTCCCTGCACCCCGTCGAGGGGTGCGGGGAACGCGGGGGCAGAGCCCCCGCCCGCCCGAGCCGTCAGTCCATGGCCTTGAAGTTCAGCGCCACGCCGTCCTTGATGCCCGAGAACCAGCGGGCGGTGACGGTCTTGGTCTTGGTGTAGAAGCGGAAGGCGTCCGGGCCATACTGGTTCAGGTCGCCGAAGGCCGACTTCTTCCAGCCGCCGAAGGTGTAATAGCTCAGCGGCACCGGGATCGGGAAGTTGATGCCGACCATGCCCACGTTCACCCGGCTGGCGAAGTCGCGCGCCGTGTCGCCGTCGGCGGTATAGATCGCCGTGCCGTTGCCATAGTCGTTGTCCATGACCAGGTTCAGCGCATCCTCGTAGCTCGGCGCCCGCACGGTCGAGAGCACCGGGCCGAAGATCTCTTCCTTGTAGATCTCCATGTCGCGGGTCACGTTGTCGAAAAGCGAGGGCCCGCAGAAAAAGCCGTTCTCATAGCCCTGGATCTTCAGCCCGCGGCCGTCGACCACCAGCTTGGCGCCCTGTTCCACGCCGGAATCGATCAGCCGGTTGATGCGCTCCTGCGCGGCCTTGGTGATGACCGGGCCGAAATCCACGTCCTCGCCGGCGGTATAGGGGCCGACCTTCAGCTTTTCGATCTTGGGGATCAGCCGCTCGATCAGAGCGTCGGCGGTCTTGTCGCCCACCGGCACCGCGACCGAGATCGCCATGCAGCGTTCGCCCGCCGCGCCGAAGCCGGCGCCGACCAGCGCGTCCGCCGCCTTGTCTAGGTCGGCATCGGGCATGATCAGCATGTGGTTCTTGGCGCCGCCGAAGCATTGCGCGCGCTTGCCGTTGGTCGCGGCGCGGCCATAGATGTATTGCGCGATCGGGGTCGAGCCCACGAAGCCCACCGCCTGGATGGTCGGGTGGTCGAGGATCGCGTCCACGATTTCCTTGTCGCCGTTGACGACCTGCAGCACGCCGTCCGGCAGCCCGGCCTCTTGCGCCAGCTTGGCCAGCATGATCGAGGTCGAGGGCACGCGCTCGGAGGGCTTCAGGATCATGGCGTTGCCCGAAGCCAGCGCCGGGCCCATCTTCCACAGCGGGATCATCGCCGGGAAGTTGAAGGGGGTGATGCCCGCGACCACGCCCAGCGGCTGGCGCATGGAATAAAGGTCGATGCCGGGGCCGCCATTGTCGGTGAACTCGCCCTTGAGCAGCGCCGGCGCGCCCATGCAGACCTCGATCACCTCAAGGCCGCGCTGCACGTCGCCGCGCGCGTCGGGCAGGGTCTTGCCATGTTCGCGCGAGACCAGTTCGGCCAGCTTTTCCATGTTCTCGTTGATGAGCTGGCCGAATTTCATCATCACCCGCGCGCGGCGCTGCGGGTTGGTGGCGGCCCAGGCGACCTGCGCCTTCTCGGCGCTGCGCACGGCGGCGTCCAGCTCGGCCGGGGTGGCCAGCGGCAGGCGGGCGATCACTTCGCCGGTCGCCGGGTTCATCACATCGCTGAAGCGGCCCGAGGTGCCCTTGACCTCTTTGCCGTCGATCCAGTGGCTCAGTTCTTCCATGGGTGCCTCCCGAGGGTTTCGCATCTTCGGGCGGATCATAGACTTGCAGCATTGCCGGAAAAAGAGGAAGTCTGGCAAAAGGGTTTTGCATTTTTGCAAAGGCGACGGGCATGGACTGGGACGACCTGCGCATCTTTCTGGCCGTGGCGCGTGCGGACAGCCTGTCGGGGGCGGGCCGGCGGCTGGGCATCGACGCCTCGACCGTGGGCCGGCGGGTGGCGCGGCTGGAAAGCGCGCTGGGGGCCAAGCTGTTCGTCAAGACCCCGCAGGGCTACGGCCTCGCCCCCGAGGGCGAGCGGCTGCTGCCCCATGCCGAGGCGGTCGAGGCGGCGCTGAGCGGCGCCGAGGAGGCGCTGACCGGGCCGGGCGACCTGACCGGCCAGCTGCGCATCGGCGCGCCGGACGGCTGCGCGAACTACCTGCTGCCGCAGCTCTGCGCGCGGCTCTCCGAGACGCATCCGCGGCTGGAGATCCAGATCGTCGCCCTGCCGCGGGTCTTCAACCTGTCCAAGCGCGAGGCAGACATGGCCATCGCCGTCTCGCAGCCGCAGGCCGGGCGGCTGGTGGTGCAGCGGTTGACCGATTACCACCTGCACCTTGCCGCGCATGAGGATTATCTGCGCACCCATCCGCCGATCCGCTCGCGCGAGGACCTGCGCGGCCATCGCATGATCGGCTATATCGCCGACATGATCTTCGACCGCGAGCTGGACTACCTGACCGAGACCGGGGCGGAATGGGCGGCGCTGACCTCGAACTCGGTCTCGGTGCAGATGCAGGCGATCCGGGTCGGGGCGGGGCTGGGCATCGTGCATGACTTCGCGATTCCCTTCTGTCCCGGCGTGCGGCGGGTTCTGGCCGACCAGATTTCGCTTACGCGCAGCTTCTGGCTGATCCGGCACGCCGACGACCGCCGCTCGCAGCGGATGAACCGGCTGGCGGATGCCTTGGCGCAGGGCATCCGGGCCGAGGTGGCGCGGCTGCAGGCGCTGGTCTCGCCCTGAATCGCTGCGCTGCAACAGCGGGCTTGACGCAAGCGCGGGTTGAGGTGACGCTGGGCGCCAGAGGCAGCCTTCGCCAGCCCGACCCGAGGAGGAACAGCAATGCTCGTGAACCAGATCCTGTCGATGAAAGCCAGCGGCGAGATTTTCACCGTCGCCCCGGATGCCAGCGTGGCCGACGCCGCCAAGCTGCTTTCGGAAAAGCGCATCGGTGCGATCGTGGTCTCCGAGGACGGCAAGATCCCGCTGGGCATCCTGTCCGAGCGCGACATCGTGCGCGAACTGGGCAAGCGCGGCGCCGCGATCCTCGAGTTGCCGATCTCGGAACTGATGACCCGCAAGCTGATGACCTGCGCCACCGGCGAGGACGCGCTGGTGATCCTGGACCGCATGACCCAGGGCCGGTTCCGCCACCTGCCGGTGGTGAACGAGCAGGGCGAGATGGTGGGGCTGGTCTCGATCGGCGACGCGGTCTCGGCCCGGCTCAAGGAGCTCGCCGCCGAGAAAGAGGCGCTGACCGGCATGATCATGGGCAACTGAGGCCCGGCGCTCGCCCGCCGCGCCGAATCGCCGGATCGGCGCATGGCCTTGCATTTCCTTGCCGAACTTTGTTTGACTGCGGATATTCGGCGAGGAGACGCACCCATCATGCGCATCGGGCTTTATCCAGGCACCTTCGATCCCATCACGCTGGGGCATCTCGACATCATCCAGCGGGCGCTGGAGCTGGTGGACCGGCTGGTGATCGGCGTCGCCATAAACCGCGACAAGGGACCGCTTTTCGGGCTCGAGGACCGCGTCGCCATGGTGCGCGAGGAATGCGACCGCATCGTCGCCGCCCGTTCCAGCGGCGAGATCGTCGTCCATCCGTTCGAGAATCTGCTGATCGACTGCGCCCGCGATGTCGGCGCCACGGTGATCGTGCGCGGCCTGCGGGCGGTGGCGGATTTCGAATACGAATTCCAGATGGTCGGCATGAACCGGGCGCTGGACGCCAGCATCGAGACGGTGTTCCTGATGGCCGATGCCCGCCGCCAGGCCATCGCCTCGAAACTGGTCAAGGAGATCGCGCGGCTGGGCGGCGACGTGTCGAAATTCGTCTCGCCCGCGGTCAAGGACGCGCTGGTCGACCGCTTCGCGCGCTGAGGCTTTCGCTTTGCCGCCAGCCTGCTAACCTTCGCCCATTGACGGAGGAACAGATGGCCGTGACCGATACCGACCCCAAGCCGATCCCCACGCCGATCCCCGAGCCCGAACGCCCGCCGCTGCCCGATCCCTCGCCCGATCCCGGCCCGGACGAGATCCCGCTGCCCGAGGTGATCGGCTTCGACGCCATTCCGGCGGTGCTGGCGGCGGGCTGGCGGGATTTCCGCCGCGCCCCGGCCTTCGGCCTGCTCTTTGCCGCCTTCTACGTCATGGGCGGGCTGGTGCTGACGGCGGTGGCCACGGCGGCGGGGCAGGAATGGTGGCTGATGCCCTTCATCGTCGGCTTTCCGCTGATCGCGCCCTTCGCCGCGGTCGGGCTTTACGAGGTCAGCCGCCGCATCGAATCCGACCGGCCGCTGATCTGGCGCGAGGTGCTGGCCGTGGTCGTCGCGCAGAAGGACCGGCAGGTGCCCTCGATGGCCATGGTGATCCTGCTGATGTTCATGTTCTGGGTCTTCGTCGCCCATACCACCTTCGCGCTGTTCATGGGCGTTTCGGCGCTGACCAACATCACCTCCTCGGCCGAGGTGCTGCTGCAGGGCCGGGGGCTGGTCATGCTGCTGACCGGCACGGTGGTCGGGGCCGGCTTCGCGGCGCTCTTGTTCTCGATCACCGTGGTCGGGCTGCCGCTGATCCTGGACCGCGAGGTCGACCTGATCTCGGCCATCATCGCCAGCTTTCAGGCGGTGGGGGCGAATCTGCCGGTGATGCTGGCTTGGGCGCTGGTCATCGCGGCGCTGCTGTTCGCCGGCATCCTGCCGCTGTTCCTGGGGCTGTTCATCGTCCTGCCGGTGCTGGGCCATGCCAGCTGGCACATGTATCGCCGGCTCATGCCGGACCCCGAACCGATGCCATGAAAAAGGGCGGCGCAGGCCGCCCGTCTTTCCGGATGATCCCTCGATCACTCGGCCGCGTCGGCCTCGCGCGCGGCGGGGGGCGCCAGCTTCTTGGTGACGCCATTGGCCAGCGGATCTTCCTGGCGCTGCACCGAGCCCTCGAAATGGGCGCCGGATTCGATGGCGATGGTCTTGTGGATGATGTCGCCCTCGACGCGTGCGGTGGCGGTCAGGCGCACCTTGAGGCCACGGACGCGGCCGACGACGCGGCCGTTCACCACGACCTCCTCGGCCACGATCTCGCCGCGGATGGTGGCGCTTTCGCCGACCACCAGCTGATGGGCGCGGATGTCGCCCTCGACCGTGCCCTCGACCTGGATGTCGCCCTGGGTCTGGATGTTGCCGGTGACGGTCAGGTCCGAGGACAGCACCGAAGGCGTGGTGCGCGTGCGCGGCGCGGCCGCGGCGGGAATGTCGTAACTCGTGTCCAGGCTGCGCGCGGCTTCGGGCTCGGGGGTCGGCTGGGTGCGGGGGCCGGGTTCGGTCACACGGGTCTTAGAAAACATTCTGGGCTGCCTTGATGAAGCTCATGGGGTTCACGGCTCGGCCGTTCACGCGGACTTCATAGTGAAGATGTGAGCCGGTCGATCTGCCGGTATTGCCCATATCACCGATCTGGCTGCCGCGCGACACCTTTTGGCCCACCTTCACGCGAATCTTGGACAGGTGGCCATAGCGGGTCTCGGTGCCCAGCTCGTGCTGGATCTTGATCAGGTTGCCATAGCCGCGCTGCCAGCCGGCAAAGACCACCGTGCCTTCGCCGGTGGCATAGACCGGCGTGCCGACCGGCGCCGCCATGTCGATGCCCTCGTGCATCCGGCCCCAGCGCCGGCCGAAGGGCGAGGTGTAGCGGAAGGCGGCCTGCACCGGCATGGCCAGCGGCATCTTCTCTACCGCGATGCGATAGCTGTTCATCTGGTCCAGGGTGATCAGGATCTCGTTGGCCTTGGCCTCGCCCTGGGTGATCTCGGCATTGCCGCTCGAGGAATAGCCCACCGGGTTCAGCGGGCCGCCCTGGCCGGAATAGCCGCGGCGCACGGTCTTGAGGATCTCGTCCGGGTTCATGCCGACGCTGCGGAACATGTCGTCCAGCGGCTTGACCGAGACGGAAACGGCATCCTCCAGCTGGGTCAGGATCTCGTCGTTGCGGGCGACGATCTGGTCGCGCTCCAGCGTGACGGTTTCGGCCAGGCGGCGGGCGTCCTCGGCCTGCTGCACGGCCTCGCTGCGGGCGCTGGCGGCCTGCTTCAGCTCGCCCGCCAGGATGTCCAGCGCGGCCTGCAGCTCGGCGGTGCGGGCGGGGGCGGCCGCGCCGTCCTCGTCGCTAGCCTCGGCTTGGTGCCGGGCCTTGACCACCTCTTGCAGGCTGGCCTGCACCGCGCCCAGCCCGGTTTCCAGTTCGCGCCGGCGCGCCTCGGATTCCAGCAGCAGCGACTGCATGCGCGATACCTGGTCCAGCGCCACGGCAAAGCGGTTCTGCGCGGCCACCGCCTCGGCGGCGCGGCTGTCGCGTTCGGCCGAAAGATCGGTCAGCCGGGCCTCGAAGGCGCTTTGGGAACGCAGCGCCTCGTCGCGCGACGACCCGGCGCTGATCGCGTCGATGACCAGGATCGAGCTGGCGATGATCGACCAGCCGAAGACCAGCGCCGTGCCGCCAAGTGCGATCAGCTGGGTCATCGGACGCAGCCGCAGGAAGCGGGTGGTCTTGTCCGATTTCAGGAAGAGGCGCTGTTCTGGCAGCCAGCGCTCAAGCACCGAATTCAGGCTATGGGTGATGCGCAATGTCCCGGGTCCATGTTGTTTTCGCCGGACCGGCCAAGCAGGGGCGGTCGTGACGCTGCGCACGGATAAATCCGACCTGTGCCCAAAGCGCAACAGCACTGGGCCGTCTGCACGGATCTTGGGCGGATTGACGCCGATGCCCTGGCGCGCGGCGGGTGGATATTCGCCGGGGGAGAGCGGCGATTATCCCGCAACCTGGAATTGATATTCGAGCTTCGGGGGATAAGCGCCTAAAAGCAGGTCTGATTCATTTCCGTTGGTTGCGCCGGATCTTTGCCGCCCCGCCTTGGTGTGGCTTGCGGGTTCCGCGCGAATCCGCTGCCTGGCAAATGGGCAGAACCGCCGGGATCGGCAAAGGTTCGCCCGGGTCGGGCGGGGACTGGGCGGGGCCGGAAGCGCGGACAGGGGAACCGGAGGCGGGCCTGCGCGTTTGCCGCCGCTTCAGGCGATCTCGTAGGGCAGCGGCCCCGGCCGGTCAGGCGGGATGCGGATATGCCGGTCCACCGGCGGCACCGAGCGTTGATGGCAGTTCGGCCGCGGGCAGATGCGGCAGGACACGCCGATCGGCTCGAACAGCTGCGGATTGCCGAGGTCCAGCCCGTCGGCATAGACCATGTCGCGGGCATGGCTGATCTCGCAGCCCAGCCCGATGGCGAAGCGCCGTACCGGCGCGCCGAAGGCGCCCCCGGGCTTCGACACGTCGCGCGCCAGCAGCAGGTATCGCTTGCCGTCCGGGGTCTCGGCCAGCTGGCGCAGGAAGCGGCCCGGCGTCTCGAAGGCCTGGTGCACGTTCCACAGCGGGCAGGCACCGCCGAACCGGGCGAATTGCATCCGGGTGGCGGAATGGCGCTTGGTGATGGTGCCGGCCTGGTCGACGCGCACGAAAAAGAACGGCACCCCCCGGTCCCCGCCGCGCTGCATGGTCGAAAGCCGATGCGCCACCTGTTCCAGCGAGGCGCCGAACAGATGCGCCAGCCGCTCCAGGTCGTGCCGCTCGGCCCGCGCGGTTTGCAGGAAGCGGGCATAGGGCATCATCGCGGCGCCGGCGAAATAGTTGGCCAGCCCCAGCCGAGCGATGTCGCGGGCCGAGGCGCTGCGGAACCGGGCCAGTTCCAGCGTCGCTTCCAGCAGGTCGGCCCGGGTCTCAAGCGCGAACAGGTGCAACAGCTGGAAGGCCTGCGTCGCGGGCTCGGCGGCGGCGTTCAGGGTGATGCGCTTGCCCTCGCGCAGATAGACGGCGCCGCTGCCCAGCTCGGCAAGGGTGACCTCGATGCCGCGTTCGGCCAGCGCGGCGATGGCGCGCTCCAGCGGGCGCTGGTCGGGGCGCGAGCGGGCGAAATGCTCGGCGGCGCGGTCCACGGCGTCGATATAGTTGTCGCAGTAATGGAAGAAGTCGCGCACCTCTTCCCAGGGCGAGGGCGTGGCGTTCTGGGCACCGGCGCCAAGCGCCTCGTCCAGCGCCGCCAGCCGTTCCTGTCCCTGGCGATGGGCGCGATAGAGATCCAGGAAGGCGCGGGCCAGCGCCGGCGCATTGGTCGCCGCCAGCCGCAGATCGGCGCGGGGCGGTGTGGCGTCGAACAGCGGGTCCGCCAGCGCCTCGGCCATGTCCATCACCATGCGTTCGGCATCGCCCACCGCCATGGCGCCCAGATCGACCGAAAACTCCGAGGCGAGCCGCAGCAGCACCCCGGCCGAGACCGGCCGGTGGTTGTTCTCCATCTGCGAGAGATAGGGCAGCGAGACCCCCAGCCGGTCGGCGAAGGCGCGCTGGGTCAGCCCGGCGCGGGCGCGGGTCTCGCGCAGGGCGACCCCGGCATAGATCTTCTGGGTGGCCATCTGACCTCCTGGCTTTGCAAAGACAGGAATACGCTTTGCAAAGGCGCCGCCGCAAGGGGTCAGCCGCGGGCGATGACCTGCCTTTCGCGGATCATCACCCAAAGGATGAACAGGATCGAGGCGATGGCCGAGCCGGTCATGATCACCAGCAGCGGCCCGGCGCCGGAATCGTCATGCAGCAGCGCGCCGGCCAGCGCCGCCAGCCCGGCCCCGCCCGCGACCGCCATGGCTCCGCCCAGGCCGCTGGCGGTGCCGGCCAGTTCGGGCCGCACGCTCATCATGCCGGCATTGGCATTGGGCAGCAGCATGCCGTTCCCCAGCCCCATGAAGCCGACCGCGCCGAAGAACACCAGCGGCGTCAGCCCGCCGGCCAGATCCACCAGCAGCGCCGCCAGCAGGAAACCCGAGCAGATCAGCGCGCCGACGAGGATCATCCGGTTCATGCCGATCCGCGTCGAGAACCGGGCCGAAATGAAGTTCCCCAGCGCATAGCCGATCGAGGGGCCCGCGAACCAGTAGCCGACCTCGGCCGGCGTCAGGTGCAGCACGACCTGCCCCACGAAGGGCGCGCCGCCCAGATAGGCATAGAACGAGCCCGCGCTCAGCGTCGCCGCCAGCGCGTAGCCCCAGAACCGCTGCGAACGGGCCAGCACCGGATAGGTCGCGACCTGCTGGCGCAGCGGCACGCCGCCGCCGTGCGCCGTCTCGGTCAGGTCCCAGGCGCAAAGCGCCATGACGCCAAGCCCGGCGATGCCCATGGCGATGAAGCTGGCCTGCCAGCCCAGCGTCTCGTCCAGCACGCCGCCCAGGGTCGGGGCGATCATCGGCACCAGCGACATGCCCATGGTGACATAGCCGATCATGCTGGCCGCCTGCTCGGCCGGGACGATGTCGCGCACCACGGCGCGGCTGATGACGAAGCCGGTCGTCACCACCGCCTGGACCAGCCGGAACAGCATGAACCAGCCGGCACTGGGCGCCAGCAGCGTGCCCAGCGTTGCCAGCAGGAAGATCGCGAAGGAGCCCAGCACCACCGGCCGGCGCCCGAAGCGGTCGCTGATCGGGCCGCAAAGCAGTTGCAGCACCGCGCTGACCGCCAGGAAGGCCGAGACCGACAGCTGCATGAAGCCGTATTCGACGCCGAAATCCCGCGCCATCGCCGGCAGCGAGGGCAGGAAGATGTTCATCGACAGCGCGCCCGTGGCCGAAATCGAGACGAGGGTGATCAGGCTGGGCCGGCGCGGGGCGGGGGGAAGGGCGGTCATGGCGCATAGATTGCCCGAGCGGCGGACAAAGGCAACCGCCTGTTTACGCGGCGCTGTTTGGCCTCAATTCGGGGCTGCGCCGAACCTGTGAAAGATCAGGAAGGCGCCGAAGCAGATGAAGCCGAAGCCAAGGCCGATGTTCCAGGTCAGCCGCTCGCCCAGCCAGAGCCACGAGAACAGCACGAAGATCGACAGGCTGATCACCTCCTGGATGGTCTTGAGCTGCGCGGCGCTGAAATGCCCGTAGCCGCTGCGGTTCGCCGGCACCTGCAGCAGGTATTCGAAGAAGGCGATGCTCCAGCTGACCAGGATCACGACCAGAAGCGGCGCGGCCTTGAACTTCAAATGCCCATACCAGGCGACGGTCATGAACAGGTTCGACAGGATCAGCAGGCCGATGGTGACCGCAGGCACCGGCAGGTTCATTCAGAACGGTCCCAGCTGCGATGCTTTTCCAGATTGCCGAAGCGGGTGAAGCGGCCCTCGAAGGACAGCTCGACGGTGCCGATGGGGCCGTGGCGCTGCTTGCCGATGATGACCTCGGCCTTGCCGTGGCAGGCCTCCATGACCTGCTGCCAGGCCGCCATCTTGTCCAGGTCGTGGTCGGCGGGCTTCTCGCGCTCGCGGTAATATTCCTCGCGGAAGACGAACATGACGATATCGGCGTCCTGCTCGATGCTGCCGGATTCGCGCAGGTCGGACAGCTGCGGGCGCTTGTCCTCGCGCGCCTCGACCTGGCGCGACAGCTGCGACAGGGCGATGACGGGGATGTCCAGCTCCTTGGCGACGGCCTTGAGGCCCTGGGTGATCTCGCTGACCTCGTTCACGCGGCTGTCCTTGGCCGAGGCGGCGCGCAAAAGCTGCAGATAGTCCACGATCAGCAGGTCCAGCCCCATGGTGCGCTTGAGCTTGCGGGCCCGCGCGGCCAGCTGGTTGATCGGCAGCGCCGGCGTGTCGTCTATGTAAAGCGGGCAGTTCTGCAGGTCGTGCGCGGCCTTCACGAAACGGCGGAACTCGTCCTCGGTCATGTCGCCGCGGCGGATCGCCTCGCTGGGCACCTCGGCCGCCTCCGAGAGGATGCGCGCTGCCAGCTGCTCGGCCGACATCTCCAGGCTGAAGAAGCCGACGACGCCGCCCGCCACCGTGCCATGCGTGCCGTCGGGCAGCTCGCCCAGCTTGTGCGCCCTGGCGACGTTGAAGGCGATGTTCGTCGCCAGCGAGGTCTTGCCCATCGAAGGCCGCCCGGCCAGGATGATCAGGTCCGAGCGGTTCAGCCCGCCCATCTTGCCGTCCAGATCCACCAGCCCGGTCGAGATGCCCGACAGCCCGCCGCCGCGGCTGAAGGCGGCATTGGCGGCATTCAGCGCGCCGGTGACCGCGGCAAGGAAGCTCTGGAAACCCCGCTCGGCCACGCCCTGCTCGCCGAGCTTGTAGAGGACCTGCTCGGCCTCCTTGATCTGCTCCTCGGCGGAATCGCTGACCGAGACGGTCGAGGCGCGGGCGGCGATGTCCTGCCCCAGCCCGATCAGCTCGCGCCGCAGGGCGAATTCGCGGATCATCTGCGCATAGTCGCGCGCGGCATGGGAGGAGATCGCCGCCCCGGCCAGACGCGCCAGATAGGCCGGTCCGCCCAGTTCCTTGAGCCCCGCGTCATGCTCCATGAAGGCCTTGATCGTCACCGGGCTGGCCAGCGCGTTCCGGGCGATGCGCTCGGCGCAGATCTCGTAGATGCGGCGGTGGACCGGGTCGTAGAAATGCCCGGCCTTGATGATGCGCGAGACGTGGTCATAGACCTCGTTATTGGTCAGAAGCGCGCCCAGCAGCTGCTGCTCGGCCTCGATCGAAAAGGGCACCGCCTGTTCGGCGGCGGCCTCGGCGATCTCGCCGGGTTTCCTGACTTCGACGGCGCGCAACTCGCTCATCCCATGGTCTCCGACCTTCGACTCGGCTGGGGGTCGTTATCCACCTTATGCGCTCCGGGGTCCATCGGGATATGCTGTGGATAAGCTGTGGGCAGATTGCCGCCCTTGCGCGGGTGGCGAGGGCGGCATGGGTATTTGAGCAACAGAGAAGACCAGCGCGGCGCCCCGGTCTTCTCTGTTGCTCAAATACCCATTGCCACCCTGCTGCCAGGCGCCGTGCCCGCAGGCTGGGGCCAAGTCAGGGATGCGCGGCCTGCCAGGCGCGCGGATCGGTCAGGAAGCTCTCGACCTCGGAGAGCGTCGCCTCGTCGTAGAAGCCCTGCGCCTTGGCCTCGGCCAGAACGTCCCACCAGGTGCAGAGATAATGCAGCCTGACGCCATGGTCGGCCAGGCGCTGCGTGGTGTCCGGGAAGATGCCGTAATAGAAGATCACCGCCGTATGGCCGCAGGTGGCGCCGGTCTCGCGGATCGCGTCGACGAAGCTCAGCTTCGAGCCGCCGTCGGTGGTCAGGTCCTCGACCAGCAGCACGCGCTGGCCCTCGGTCATCGCACCCTCGATGCGGGCGTTGCGGCCGTAGCCCTTGGGCTTCTTGCGCACATAGGTCATCGGCAGTTCCAGCCGCTCGGCCACCCAGGCGGCGAAGGGGATGCCCGCCGTTTCGCCGCCGGCGACATTGTCGAAGGCGGCGAAGCCCGCCTCGCGGAGGACCGTCGCCGCCAGGAAGTCCATCAGTGTCGAGCGGATGCGCGGGAAGCTGATCAGCTTGCGGCAGTCGATATAGGTCGGCCCCTTCAGCCCCGAGGCATAGGTGAAGGGCTCGGCCGCGTTGAAATGCACCGCCTTGATCTCCAGCAGCATGCGGGCGGTCAGCCGGGCGATTTCCTCATGCGGGGGAAAGGGCAGGGTCATGCGGGATCCTCGAGGTGCCAGTAGAGCGGGAAGCCGGGGTCGAAGACGGTGACGGTCTCGTCGCCGGCGGGGATATGGGTCGGATAGGCGGCGGGCGTGTCGCGCCGGACCAGCCGGATGCGGTCCTCGTTGGGCTCCATGCGGTAGAAACCGGCGCCATGCAGCGAGGTGAAGCCTTCCAGCCGGTCGAGCGCATCCTCCTCCTCGAAGACCTGCGCCAGGATCGACATGGTGTTCGGCGCGGTGAAGCAGCCGGCGCAGCCGCAGGCCGATTCCTTGGCGCGGTCCGGATGCGGCGCCGAGTCGGTGCCGAGGAAGAAGCGCGCATCGCCCGAGGTCGCGGCGCGGCGCAGCGCCAGCCGGTGCGTCTCGCGCTTGGCGACCGGCAGGCAGTAGTAATGCGGGCGGATGCCGCCCGCCAGGATGTGGTTGCGGTTGATGACCAGGTGGTGGGTGGTGATGGTCGCGCCGATATCGTCGTTGGCTGCGACATAATCCACGCCGTCCGAGGTGGTGATATGTTCCATCACCACGCGCAGGCCGGGGGTGGCGCGGCGGATCGGATCCAGCACCCGGTCGATGAAAACGGCCTCGCGGTCGAAGATGTCCACCGCCGGATCGGTGACCTCGCCATGGAAGCAGAGCGGGATGCCGGCCTGGGCCATGGCCTCCAGCACGCCGCGCACCTTGTCGAAATCGCGCACGCCCGAGGCCGAATTGGTGGTCGCGCCGGCCGGGTAGAGCTTGACCGCCGAGATGATTCCCTCGGCATGGGCGGCCAGAACATCGGCCGGATCGGTGGTTTCGGTGAGGTAGAGCGTCATCAAGGGACGCAACGTCATTTCCGGGCCCAGGGCGGCGCGGATCCGGTCGCGATAGGCCGCGGCCTGCGCGCCGGTCACCACCGGCGGCACCAGGTTCGGCATGATGATCGCCCGGCCGAAATGGCCGGAAAATGAAGCCACTGCCTGCAGCATGGCGCCGTCGCGCAGATGCAGGTGCCAGTCGTCGGGGCGTCGGAGCGTTACGGATCGGATCATGATTTTCCCTCTATACCGGGTGCGGCAACAAGGCCATAGGGCAAAGGGCAATCCCAAAGTGGCTCTTGGCATTTCGCCGCCGGGGGCGCAGCCTGTCCCGCCTACCGGTCGTGCGAAGGGAATTCGGGATGGGTTTCGGAATGATGAATTATTCGGCCATGCAGGCGCCGCTGCTGCTGTGGCAGCAGATGGCGCGCATGGCCTGGGAATCGCATATGGTCATCGCATGGCGCACCGCGGGTCTGCTGGGCCTGGTGCGCCAGGATGCGGCCGAGCCGCGGCGCATGGTGGTCGAGAAGGCCGATGCCGCCACCGAGGCGCTGCATGCCGCCTTGCGTGCGGCGGGGCGCGGCGAGCGCGCCGACCGGGTCATGGCGGCGGCGCTGCGGCCCTATCGCCGGCGCACCCGCGCCAATGTGCGGCGCCTCTCGGGCAAGGGCTGACGCGCGCGGTCTGCGCCTGGGCGCCGGGATCCGACCGGATATGAAAAACGCGCCCTCGTTTCCGGGGCGCGTTTTCCGTTTCTTCGGCTGGCTCCGGGCTCAGATCAGCTTGCCCATGGCGACCGCGGTGTCCGACATGCGGTTCGAGAAGCCCCATTCGTTGTCATACCAGGTCAGGATGCGGCAAAGCTTGCCCTCCATCACCTTGGTCTGGTCCATGTGGAAGACCGAGCTGTGCGGATCGTGGTTGAAGTCCGAGGAGACCAGCTTTTCGTCGGTATAGCCCAGGATGCCCTTCAGCGGACCGTTGGCGGCGCTGCGGATCGCCTCGTTGATCTCCTCGACCGAGGTGTCGCGGGCGGCCTCGAAGACCAGGTCCACGACCGAGACGTTGGGGGTCGGCACGCGGATCGCCACGCCGTCCAGCTTGCCCTTGAGTTCCGGCAGCACCAGGCCCACGGCCTTGGCCGCCCCGGTCGAGGTCGGGATCATCGACAGCGCGGCGGCGCGGGCGCGATACAGGTCCTTGTGCATGGTGTCCAGCGTCGGCTGGTCGCCGGTATAGCTGTGGATCGTGGTCATGAAGCCGCGGGCGATGCCGATGCTGTCATTGAGCACCTTGGCGACCGGCGACAGGCAGTTGGTGGTGCAGCTGGCGTTCGAGACGACGATGTCGTCCTTGGTCAGCGTGTCGTGGTTCACGCCGAAGACGATGGTCTTGTCGGCATTGTCGCCGGGGGCCGAGATCAGCACGCGCTTGGCGCCGGTCGAAAGATGCGGCTGCACCTTTTCCTTCGAGGCGAAGATGCCGGTGCATTCCATGATGACGTCGATGTCGCCCCAGGGCAGCTCGGCAGGGTTGCGGATCGCGGTGACCTTGATCGGACCGCGGCCGACGTCGATCGAGTCGTCGGTCACCTTGACCTCGGCGGGAAAGCGGCCGTGGACCGAGTCGTAGCGCAGCAGATGCGCATTGGTTTCGACTGGGCCCAGGTCGTTGATCGCCACGACCTCGATATCATTGCGCCCCGATTCGATGATCGCGCGCAGCACGTTCCGACCGATCCGGCCAAAGCCGTTGATCGCCACCTTGACAGCCATGGGGTTCCTCCGCCGCTGATGATGTTTCGCGGTGCTGATAGCCCGCATTGCCGGGGGAATGCAAATGCCTCAAGGCGGCGGGGGTGGAAACTTGATCGAAAGTTGCCGGATCGCGACGCGGCGGGCGCCGTCGGGCCGCCGGCCGGAAGCGGACGGGAGAGGCGTGCCGTGTCGCCGGGAGGAGATGCGCCCTTCCCGCGCCGCCCGGCAGCGCCGGGCGAATCGCGCGGCGTGCGCTCCGGGAGCTGCCCCCTATCGCCAGAAGCTGAGATATTCGATCAGGCTGGCGAATTGCTTGCCCAGGAACAGCGGCAGGCCCCAATGCAGGATCAGCGCATCCGCCGCGAACAGGCCCAGGATCAACAGGCCCAGCACCAGCGCGATCTGGTTTGTCATGTCTCCGATCCCCACGATTGCCCGGCCCGGCCCCAATTGCCGTTGCGCCCTCTGCTAGGACAGGGGCCGGGATCTGGCAAGCCCTGCGGCGGCACCCGGCACCAGCAAGGGCCAGGCCCTTGCCCGCTGTGCGGCCCGCCGTGTGCAACGTCGTTGCCCCGCTGGACGGCGGTGCCGCCGGCGGCCGAGCCGCCCGTCGCCGCCGTGCCATTTGCGCCGGGCAGCCGCCGCTCTGCCATCCGCGTCATGCCAGCCGCCGCTTTGTCCTCTGCCGCCGCGCCGGTTGCCGGGGATCAGCCGGGCGGGTCCTCGCCCGGTTCCTCTTCCTCGGGTTCCTGCGCGATCAGGAACAGGTCGCCCGCCGCCTCCATGCGGCGGATCGCCGCCACCACCTGATCCATGGCTTCCTCCGCATCGCGGGCCGAGACCTTGCCCAGCCCCTCCATCTCCTCGCGCATCGACTCGGCCAGCCGGCTCGAGATGCCGCCAAGGATGAAATCCACCGTCTCGCGGGCCACGCCCCTGGCGCCGGCCAGCGCCTTGAGCAGCACGGGATTGTCCACCTCGCGCGTGATGCGGGCGATGTCGCGCGGATCGACGCGGCGGGGGATATGCGCCCAGGTGAAGATGGTCTTGCGCACCTCTCCCGCGAAGGCGGCATCGTCGTCGTCCAGGCCCGCCAGCACGCTGTCCCGCATGCTGGAAGGCGAGAAGTTCAGGATCGCCCCGACCTTTTCGCCGGCCTTGCCCTCCAGCGGCGGCTGCGGCACCGCATCCGCAGCCTGGATCAGCGCCTTGCCGATGCGCTGCAACGCATCGGCCCCGATCCCGCCGGTCAGCGACATGGCATAGGCGATCTGCCGGGCCAGATCGGGGTCGAGCAGGCCGAACACCTCGGCCGCGCGCGGCACCGGCAGTTTCGAGAACATCACCGCCGCGATCTCCACCGCCTCGGTCCGGGCCAGTTCGGCCAGCAGGGCGGGCGTCATCGCCGCGATGCGGTCCCAGGGGTCGCCGGCGCCGTTCAGCGCCGCCATGCGCCGCAGCCGGTCGCTGGTGTCGGGCGAGAGATGGCCGTCGAGCAGGTCCAGCGTGCCGTCGATATCGCCCGGAAAGGACAGGCCGACCAATTCCAGCCGGTCGCAGAACTCCGCCACGATGGCATTGCGGGTGTCGCGGTCGATGACGCCCATCAGCGCCATTTCCTGCGCAAGCCCGGTCTGCAATTCCGCCGGCAGCCGGGCGAGATCGATATCCTCGCCCTCGGCCAGCACCAGCCGCACGATCACCGCCGCCTTCTGCCGGGCGGTCAGCCCCGCCCCCCCGATTGCCGGAACGCCCATGGATTGCCCCCGATTCGTTCGTCCTTGGGGGCAATCTGGCAGGAAAAGGCGAATGTCCGGTTAACGCGCCCCGGACTCGCCGAAGACGCGGGCGAAAATCGTGTCGACGTGCTTGGTGTGATAGCCGAGGTCGAATTTCTCCTCGATCTCGGCGGGCGAGAGTGCGGCCGTCACCTCGGCATCGCCCAGCAGCTCGGTCTTGAAATCGGCGCCTTGCTCCCAGACCTTCATGGCGTTGCGCTGCACCAGCCGATAGGCGTCCTCGCGGCTGACGCCGGCCTGGGTCAGTGCCAGCAGCACGCGCTGCGACATGACCAAGCCCTTGAACTTGTTCATGTTCTTCAACATGTTCTCGGGATAGACCACCAGCTTTTCGATCACCCCGGCCAGGCGGTTCAGCGCGAAGTCCAGGGTGATCGTCGCATCGGGGGCGATGCCGCGCTCGACCGAGGAATGGCTGATGTCACGTTCGTGCCACAGCGCCACGTTCTCCATCGCCGGCACGACCGCCATGCGCACCAGGCGGGCCAGGCCGGTGAGGTTCTCGGTCAGGACCGGGTTCCTTTTATGCGGCATGGCCGAGCTGCCCTTCTGGCCGGGGCTGAAATATTCCTCGGCCTCAAGCACTTCGGTGCGCTGCATGTGGCGGATCTCGATGGCGATGTTCTCGATCGAGCTGGCGATCACGCCCAGCGTGGCGAAGAACATCGCATGGCGGTCGCGCGGGATGACCTGGGTCGAGATCGGCTCGGGGGAGAGGCCCATTTTCGCGCAGACATGTTCCTCGACCGCCGGGTCGATATTGGCGAAGGTGCCGACCGCGCCCGAGATGGCGCCGGTCGCCACTTCCTCGCGGGCGCGTTCCAGCCGCTCGCGGCCGCGGGCCATCTCGGCATAGAAGCGGGCGAAGGTCAGGCCCATGGTGGTCGGCTCGGCATGGATGCCGTGGCTGCGGCCGATGCGCACGGTGTCCTTGTGCTCGTAGGCGCGTTTTTTCAGCGCGGCGAGCACCTTGTCCATGTCGGCCAGCAGGATGTCGGCGGCGCGCACCAGCTGCACGTTCAGCGTGGTGTCCAGCACGTCCGAGCTGGTCATGCCCTGATGGACGAAGCGGGCCTCCTCGGCGCCGATATGCTCGGCCAGGTGGGTCAGGAAGGCGATGACGTCATGCTTGGTCACGGCCTCGATCTCGTCGATGCGGGCGACGTCGAATTCGACGTCCTTGGCCTTCCAGACGGCCTCGGCATTCTCGCGCGGGATCACCCCCAGATCGGCCTGGGCGTCGCAGGCATGCGCCTCGATCTCGTACCAGATGCGGAACTTGGTCTCGGGCGACCAGATGGCGACCATTTCGGGGCGGGCATAGCGCGGGATCATCGGGAGCTCCTGTGTTTGCGGGGGTTCTATTCGGTTGGGGAGGAGGCCGCAACTGCGGGAGAGGCGAAATGGCCGGGCGCAGCAAGCGGGCCGGCGGCGGAAGACGCGCGGCCGGAGGTGAGGGCGCGCATGTCTCGCCAGCGGATGCGGTGGACCGGCTCTCGTGGCGGCACGCTGCCGGCCGGGGGGCAGCCCGTGGCCGCCGGGGTCCGGCGACCGGCTCGCGCAATCGCTGGCGCGGCCCGACCGGGCGACCGGGGCAGGGGGCGTCAGCCGTCCGCCAGCCGCAATTCGACGCAGGCGCCTGCGGCGGTGGCGCGGGCATGGCGGGCGCCGTTCAGGGGCAGGGGGCCGATGCGCGCGCCGGTGATGATCACGTCGCCCGCCTTCAGGTCCCGCCCCTGGCGGCGCGCATGGCCGGAAAGCCAGCGCAGGAAATCCAGCGCATCGGCGAGGGGCGCGGCGGCCTCGGTGGTCGCGACCGGCTTGCCGTCCAGCTCCAGTTCGATCCCCAGCCGGTCCGCCGGCGGTTCCGCCAGCCGCGAGCCCAGAACGACGCCGGCCGAGCTGAAGCTGTCGGCCATCCGCGCAAGGGGCGGCAGTTCGGCCTGCGGCGCAAGGCGCGGCGCCACCAGCTCGAAGGCCAGATGCACGGCCGCGATGGCGCGCAGGATGTCGTGCTTGGCCGCGTCGGGGCCGGGATCGGCGGCCAGCAGGATCGCCGTCTCGACCTCGATTCGCGCATCGGCGGGCACGGCCAGCCGCGCGCCGGACTGCACCAGCGTCGCGCCGGGCAGCACCGCGCATTCGCGGTCCGCGCCCCCCAGCAGCGCCAACTTCCACAGCCCGCCGGGATCGCCCAGCCCGGCCAGCACCGCCTCCTGCACCGCATAGGCGGCGGCGGTGTCGCCGGGCGGCGGGGTCAGGCTGTCGGCCGGGCGGGCGGAACGACGCGCCGCCAGCAGCACCCGCGCGGCGGCCCCTGCGTCGAAGCCGGTCACGAGGCCACCCGCAGGCCCGGAAGATCGCCGGGCATAGCGTGGCGCGGAATGATCGCGCCGGGATGCTGCACCACCACCGCCGCCAGCCGCGCGGCGGCAAGGATGGCCGGCTGCGGGGCCAGGCCCGCCAGCCGCGCCGCCAGATAGGCCGCGTTGAAGCTGTCGCCCGCCCCGGTCGTGTCGCGCGCCGCGACGGCGGGCGGCAGGTCGTGGGTCTGAACCTCGGTTTCCCCCGCCGCGCGGCGCAGGACCGCCGCGCCGCCGGTGGTCAGGACGATCTCGGCTTCGGTCAGGCGCATCAGCAGGGCCATCGCTTCGGCCGGGGCGGCGGTGCCGAAACAGGCGGCCATGTCGTCCATCGAGGGCAGCACCAGCGTGGCGATCCCCGCCGCCCGGGCGATGACCCGGCCGGCGGTTTTGGCATCGGGCCACAGCGCGGGGCGGTAATTGGTGTCGAAGACGATCCGCGCCCCCGCCTTTCGCCGCCGGGCCAGCGCGTCCATCAGGCGCGCGCGGCCGTCCTCATGCAGCACGGCCAGGGTGATCGCCGACAGAAACAGCGTCCCGGCCTGCTCCAGCGCCGCCAGCGGCGCTTGCGCGGCATCGCAGAACAGGCTGCGGAAGGGGGCGTGTTCGCGCCAATAGAGGAAACTGCGTTCCCCCGCCGCGTCGGTCGAGATGAAGCTGAGCCCCGGCCGTCCGCCCGGCCGCAGTACCACCTGCGCCATGCCGACCTCTTCTGCCTCGGCCTCGGCGATCAGCCAGCGGCTCATGGCGTCGTCGCCCAGGCCGGTCAGATAGCCGACCGCGCCCGGACCCATCAGCCGGGCCAGATAGATGGCGGTGTTCAGAGTGTCGCCGCCCAGCCGCCGGTCGAAGGTCGAGGGGGCATCGGACCGGGCGGTGAATTCGACCAGCGGCTCTCCGATCGCAAGGATGCGCATGATCAGGTTCCGTAGGGCGTGGGCAGGGGGCGGCCGGCGGTGAAGGCCGCGATATTGTCCAGAACCAGCTCTGCCATCGCCCGCCGCGCCTGCGCCGTGGCCGAGCCGATATGCGGCGTCAGCACGCAGTTCGGCGCCTGAAGCAATGCCTGCGGCACCTGCGGCTCGCCCTCGACCACGTCCAGCCCCGCCGCGGCGATGCGGCCCTGCGCCAGCGCCTCGGCCAGCGCGGCATTGTCCACCAGCGAGCCGCGCGCCACGTTGACCAGGATGCCCGAGGGCCCCAGAGCGGCCAGTTCCGCCGCGCCGACCAGCCCGCGCGTGTCTTCGCCCCCGGCTGCCGTCACGAACAGCAATTCGCAATCGCGGGCCAGCGCCTGCGCGTCGGGGCGGAAGCCGTCGGGGCTGTCGGGCTTTTCGCTGCGACTGGTATAGAGCACCTCGCTGCCAAGGGCGCGCAGCATCCCGGCCAGCCGGCGGCCGATCCGCCCATAGCCCAGGATCCCGGCAGGGCGCCCCAGGACCGGCTGCCCCAGCCCCAGCTTGCCGCCGGCGGCCCAGTCCCCCGCGCGGGTGAAACGGTCGCCCTCGGCGATGCGCCGGCCGGCGGCCAGCGCCAGCGCCAGCGCCATTTCCGCCACCGCATCCGACAGCACGTCCGGCGTGGTCGTCACCTGGATGCCGCGCGCGCGGGCCTGTTCCAGGTCCACCGCATCGACGCCGACGCCGTTGACCGCGATCAGCCGCAGCGCGGGCAGGGCGGCCATCTGCGCCGAGGATAGGCCGAGCCCGCCGGTGGTCAGCACGATTTCCACGTCACCCGCATCGGCGATGTCGCGGACGATCCGGTAATCCGCGGCCAACCGGTCGGCCATCTCTTGCGGCTTGGGATCGGCCATAACCAGGATGCGCGGCCGGCTCATGCGATCTGGCCCAGGAAGTTGCGCAGGCGTTCGTTCCGCGGGTTGCCGAAGAATTCCGCCGGCGCGTTCTCCTCGACGATGCGGCCCTTGTCCATGAAGATCACCCGGTCGGCCACGGCGCGGGCGAAATCCATCTCGTGCGTGACGCAGAGCATGGTCATCCCCTCGCGCGCCAGATCGATCATCGTGTCCAGCACCTCCTTGACCATTTCCGGGTCCAGGGCCGAAGTGGGTTCGTCGAACAGCATGATCCGGGGCTTCATGCAGAGCGCGCGGGCGATGGCCACGCGCTGCTGCTGGCCGCCGGACAGCTGCGCGGGATATTTGTCGGCCTGTTCGGGGATCCTGACCCGTTCCAGATAGTGGCGCGCGGTCTTTTCGGCCTCGGGGCGGCTGACCTTGCGGGCCTTCATCGGCGCGAGGATGCAGTTCTCCAGCACCGTCATGTGCGGGAACAGGTTGAAGCTCTGGAAGACCATGCCGACATCCTTGCGGACCTTGGCAACGTTCTCGCCGCCGGCGGTCAGTTCGACCCCGTCCACGATGATGGTGCCGGATTCGATGGCCTCCAGCTGGTTGATGGTGCGGATCAGCGTCGATTTTCCCGATCCCGAAGGACCGCAGATGACGATCCGCTCGCCCGGTTCGACCGTCAGGTCGATATCGGCAAGGGCATGGAAGGCGCCGTAATACTTGTTCACGGCCCGCATGATGATCGCATGTTCCGTCATGGTCGGATCCCCCTGGGAAAGCGCCCGGCCGGCAGCGGCCGGGCAGGCCGTCGTCATTCGGCGTTCTTCACGAAATCGGGCAGCGGTTCGCCCAGCCATTTCTGATGGATCTGGTCCAGCGTGCCGTCGGACTTGGCCCCGGCCACGAAGGCGTTCACCTTGTCCAGCAGCGCATCCGATCCCGGCGCCACGGCGATGCCCTGCACCTGGCTGGACAGGTCGAACTTCTTGTCGAAGCGGTCGCCCACGGCGCCGCCGATCTGCGCCATCACCACGTTCGAGGCGCCGATCAGCCTGACCTGCCCCGACATCAGCGCCTGCACGGCGCTGGCATCGTCGTCGAAGCGGCGGATCTGCGCGTCGGACGGCGCGACCTCGGTGACGGCGGTGTCCTGGGTCGAGGCCCGCGCGACGGCCACGGTCTGGCCCGACAGGGCCTCGGGCCCGGCGATCTCCAGCCCGGCATCGCCATAGACGGCGATGCTGATCCCGGCATAGGGGTCCGAGAAATCGACCCGCGCCGCGCGTTCCTCGGTGATCCCCAGCGAGGCCACCAGCACGTCGACCTGCCCCGACAGCAGATAGGGGATGCGGTTCGGGCCGGTCACCGGCACGATCTGCGGCTGGACGCCCAGATGTTCCGCCAGCGCCTTCGCCACGTCGGCGTCATAGCCGTCGGGCTGGCCGGCGCTGTCCATCACGCCGAAAGGCGGAAAATCGACCAGCATCCCGATCTTGACCGTGCCCGCGCTTTCGATGGCGGTCAGGTCGGCGGCGGCTGCGGGACCGGCAAGGCTTGCGGCCAGCGCGCCGGCGGCAAGGCTGGCAAAAAGACGGCGGTTCAGTTTCATGGCTCCCCCTCCTCTTGGGCAATTCGGTGTCAGCGCATCAGGGCCCGGCGCATCCGGGCCTCGATCTGCCGGGCCAGCAGCGACAGCGGCCAGCACAGGGCGAAATACAGTGCCGCGACGGTGCCGAAGACCAGGAACGGCTGGAACGTCGCGTTGTTGACGATCTGGCCGGCGCGGGTCAGCTCGGTGAAGCCGATGATCGAGGCCAGCGAGGTGCCCTTGATCAGCTGGACCAGGAAACCCACGGTCGGCGCGGTGGCGATGCGCATCGCCTGCGGCAGGATGACGTGCCGCATCCGGTCGCGATAGCCGAGCGCCAGGGCGGTCGCGGCCTCGCTCTGCCCCGAGGGGACGGCCTCGATGGCGCCGCGCCAGATCTCGCCCAGATAGGCGCTGGCATGCAGCGTCAGCGCCACGGCGGCGGCCAGCAGCGGATCGATCGGCAGGCCCACCACTGCCAGCCCGAAATAGACCAGGAACAGCTGCATCAGCAGCGGCGTGCCCTGGAAGACCTGGATGAAGCCGGTGGCGATCCGGCGCAGGACCCGGTTCTGCGAGCTGCGCGACAGCGCGATCGCCAGGCCGCCGATGGCGCCGCCGGCAAAGGCGATGGCCGACAGGATCAGCGTCCAGCGGACGGCGGTGACGATGAACAGGATATCGGCCGAGGAAAATTCGCGGATCATGTCAGCGCCCCGCCGGATAGGTGAAAAACATGCGGCGAATGGCGGCGAACAGCGTCGAGAAGCCAAGCGCCAGCAGGAAATAGAGGACCGTCAGCACCAGGTAGATCTCGAAGCTGGCGAAGGTGCGCGCGTTCAGGTCGGCCCCCGCCGAGGCCAGGTCATTGGCCGAGATGACCGAGACGACGCTGGAGGTCAGCATCAGATAGATGAACTGGCTGGTCAGCGAGGGATAGATGTTGCGCAGCGCCGGCTTGACCACGACGTAGCGGAAGATCTGCACCGGGTTCAGGCCAAGCGCACGCCCGGCCTCGATCTGGCCGCGCGGGATGGATTCGATCCCGGCGCGGATGATCTCGGTCCCGTAGGCGCCGACATTGACGACCAGCGCCACCAGCGCGGCGGTGTTGGGCGACATGCCCAGCCCCACGGCGGGCAGGCCGAAGAAGATAAAGAAGATCTGCACCAGGAACGGCGTGTTGCGGATCACCTCGACATAGGCGTCGACCAGCCAGCGCAGCGGCCGGATGCCCGAGGTCTTGGCGACCGCGCCCAGGACCGAAACGATCAGGCCGAACAGCATCGCCAGCAGCGACAGGCGCACGGTCAGCCATGCGCCGTAAAGCAGCAGATCCAGATTCTGCAAAACCGGCTGGAAGTTGAACTGATACATCCGGCCCTCCCCTGCCGAAGCGAGATTCACTCGAAACCTCGATTTAGATCGATCTAAAACACAGAAAGGGTAAAGTCAACACCATTCGCCGACGCTGCTTTCCCGGATGCGCAGCGCGGGCCGGACGATGGCGCGGCTGATCGGCGCGTCGGGATCGGCCAGCCTGCGCGCCAGCAGCCTTGCGGCATTGGCGCCGATGGCCGCGGGCTGCATCGCCACGCTGGTCATCGGCGGATAGGTCAGCTCTGCCAGCGGCAGGTCGTCCAGCCCCACCACGGCGCGATCCCGGCCAGGCTGGCAGCCGGCCTGCCGCAGGCCCGCCATCAGCCCGGCGGCCAGCACGTCGTTGAAGCACAGGATCGCGGTCGGCGCGGCGGGCAGGGCCAGGATCCGGCGGGCCGAGCGCATCGCGCCTTCCCAGCTCAGTTCCGCCTCGACGATCCCGCCATCCTCGGCGCCGGTCTCCGCAAGCGCGCGGGCAAAGCCCTTCAGCCGCTCCTCGCGGGCCGAAGTGCGGGCGCTGACCGACAGGAAGGCGATGCGGCGGTGGCCGCGCTCGACCAGGTGGCGCACCGCCAGCCCGACGCCCGCGACATAATCCGCCCCGGCATAATCGGTGGCATCCGTTCCGACCTCGCGCAGGGACTGGACCAGGGGCAGCCCCCAGCCGCGGATGCGGCCGGGCAGATCGGCCGCGGTGCCTTGCGCGGGGCACAGGATCACCCCGTCGACGCCGTGGCCGCGGAACCGTTGCAGGATCTGGTCCTGCCGCGCCGCGTCGTCCCGGCTGTTGGCCAGCAACACCACGCGGTCGTCCAGACCCATCACCTCTTCGACGCCGGAGAGGAATTCGGTGAAGAAGGCGTTGACCAGATTGGGCACGATCACCCCGATGGTGCGGCTGCTGTTGTTGCGCAGGCGGGCCGCGCCGATGTCGCGCACATAGTCCAGATCGGCCATGATCTGTTCGACCTTCCGGCGCGTATGCTCGGCCACCAGCGGAGAATTCCGCACCACCAGCGAGACCGTTGCCCGCGAGACCCCGGCAATCTTCGCGATCTCGGCCAGCGTCACCTTCTTATGGGCCATCGGGCTGTCTCCTGTGGCGGCCGCAACGGCCTCTTGCGCGATGATCTTCCAGATCCGGGGCCGCAGGACAACAGCAAGCCGCGATCCCGCGGCCGGGTGGGCCCCGCCATCCGGGGCGAATCGCTGCTGCCTGGGGAGGCGTGATGCTTGGCGGGCCTTGTCGCGCCGCCCGCGGCCGGCTCTTCCCGGGGATGCGTCGCCGGGATCGGGATGGCGCGGCAGGCGCCGCCGCGCGCCCGTGAGTTATCCGGTTGGCTTGCCGCGAGGACCGGGTTCCGACAGCCGGGTCAACTCGGCCCGCAGCTGATCCGGGTCGGACAGCGCCGTCTCGATTTCCGCATGGAGATGCCGCCAGATCGGCACCGCTCCGCGCAGGACCGCGCGCCCGGCCGGTGTCAGACGCAGCCGCCGCGCCCGCCGGTCGGCCGGGTCGGGGGCCGTCTCGACCAGTCGGCGACGTTCCAGCGGCTTGAGATTGGCGGTCAGGGTGGTCCTGTCCATCCCCAGCAGCGCCGCCACGCTGCCCAGGGTCGGCGGCTCCGGCCGGTTGAGCGACATCAGCAGCGAGAACTGCCCGCTTGAAATGCCGGCCGGTTTCAAGGCGATGTCGAAGCGACGCGCAAGCGCGCGCGCCGCCCTTTGCGCATGCAGGCACAGGCAGGTATCGCGCACCGTCAGGGTGGTCTGAAAGCTGGGCTCGTCGGCCGCGTGCATCTGCAAGGTTGACTTTCCCTGATTTATTACGTTGATATCAACATTGCTGCACGCGCGTCAATCGGCGCGCCGCCGGCATCCGGGATCGGAGGAGACAAGCGCCATGACCACGATGCAGCCCTTCCTGATGTTCCAAGGAGGCCGTGCCGAAGAGGCGATGACCTTCTATGTCTCGCTGTTCGACGACGGCGAGGTGCTGGAGATCGCGCGCTGGCAGAAGGGCGATGCGGGGGCAGAGGGCGGCATCAAGCTGGCCCGCTTCCGGGCCGCCGGGCAGAGCGTGCTGGCGAGCGACAGCCCGGTGCAGCACGCCTTCGACTTCACCCCCTCTTGGTCCTTCTTCGTCGAATGCGCGTCGGACGAGGAACAGGAGCGGCTTTTCGCCGCCCTTTCGGAGGGCGGCGCGGTGCTGATGCCGCCGGACGATTACGGCTTCAGCAGGCGTTTCGCCTGGACCGCAGACCGTTTCGGCGTGTCCTGGCAGCTCAATCTCGCATGACGCGCCGAAACCCCGACCGGACAAGGAGATGACGATGAAGATCGTGACCAGCCTCAGCTTCCAGGGCCAGTGCCGTGAAGCCTTCGAATTCTATGCCGAGGTGCTGGGCGGAAAGGTCACCGCCGCCATGCCCTATGGCGACGCGCCGCCCGGCATGTCGATCACCGACGAGAAATACAAGACCTGGCTGATGCATTGCTGGCTTGAAGTCGGCGACCAGGCGCTGATGGGCGCCGATATGGACGTGGCCTGGGCGCCCGGCATCGACAAGCCCAAGAACGGATTCGACGTGACCCTGCACACCGAGGACCGCGAGGAGGGCCGGCGCTGGTTCGACCGCCTGTCCGAGGGCGGCAGGGCGGTGATGCCGTTCGGCGAAACCTTCTGGTCGCCCGGCTTCGGCTCGCTGATCGACCGGTTCGGCGTGCCCTGGATGATCAACACCATCCCTTCGGCCGATTGGCAGCCGGCAGAGGGCTGACCGGCCGGACGGTGGCGCGGCCGGGCGATCGTTCCGTGGATCGGCCGCGGCCGATCATCCGGCTTGCTGCGAGGATGCCAGGTTCAGGCTCTGGGCCCGCGGGCGACGAACGCGCCGGGTTCCCTGCCGGGATGGGGCCGCTCACTTGACGCCAAGGCTGGGATTTCGGGGGTCGCCGCGGCACGTCGGCGCGGGCAAATCGCGATGCTTTCCTCCGCCTGCGCGTGTCGTGGCCATTCCTCGTGCAACGGACCTGCCTGGAAGGCATTCCTTGCTCGGGCACGCATTGCCGTCCCGGGAGGAGTCCCTTCCGCGAGCAGGCATTCGGGCCTTTGCGATCCCGGTTCGTGGTTCGGGCATGGCGCAGCGCGGGTTCCGGATCGGCCGGATTCTCGCCTGTGTCCACCCTTCGGGGTCACGCGGGCCTGCGATATCGCCCGCGGCGTCCCGGCATCCCGGCGGAAGACGCGGCCGGCCGCTGCGCCGAAACGGGATGCCGGCGCGCCCAGCTTTCGGACAGGATGGGGCGCCATGGCCGCGTTCCCGTTCCCCCGGCGGCGGGCTCTGCCCGGTGCGGCCCTATTTGTAGAAGCCTTCGCGCAGGTTGATGCCGTGTTCGAGCCAGGCCTTCATGGCGCAAAGCATCCCGGTCCAGCCCTCGCAATTGCCCAGGCAGCCCTTCAACCCGGCCTCGCTTTCGGGCCAGCCATATTCGCTGATCCGCACCAGCGTGCGCCCGTCCTCCAACGCGTGGAAGGTCATGGTCACGGTGGTCCAGAGGCGCGGCTCGCCCTCGGCCTCCCACTGCAGGACGATCCGCTCGTTGGTCACGACCTCCTGCACCAGAACCGGAAATGCGCCGGGGAAATCGTGGAAGTCCCAAGTCACCTCGGCGCCGGTGGCCAGCCGGCCCCTGGCCCCGCCCGTGGTGAAGAATTTCGACAGGCTGTCGGGATTCACGACGGTCTCGAACACCTCCTCGACCGGTTTGGCGATGCGTCCGCCGACGGTGAATTTCAGCTCCATGTTGCGATCCTCCTTGTCCTGCCGGTTATTATGTTATAGATTTATAACATGTCAACCGAAGATCAGGACGACGCGCTGTTCAAGGCGCTGGGGCACCGGGCGCGCCGGCAATTGCTGGACCTGCTGAAGGCGGGGCCCAAGACCACCGGCGGGCTGTGCGAGGCGCTGCCGCATCTGGACCGCTGCACGGTGATGCAGCACCTGCGGGTGCTGGAGGCGGCCGGTCTGGTCGTGGTCGAGCGGCGCGGGCGCGAAAGGTGGAACCATCTCGACGCGCTGCCCATCCACGCCTTGCAGCAACGCTGGATCGGCCCCTATGCCGCCCATGCGGTCGATATGCTGGCGGCGCTGAAACAGGCGGCGGAAGGCCCGCAGCCCGGCAGCCGCAGCGAGGAGGCCGCGGGAAATGGCCCGGGGCGAGCGGATGCGTGGTGACCCGAGCCGCGCCGTTCCGTGTTCGCGATGACGGGATCGCCGCAAGGGCGGGCATGATCGATGCGGCGCCGGCCGGCCGCTGATGCCGAAGCAGGGCGTGCGGGCTTGCCGGCCGGCCTAGCGGGAAAAGCCGCTGACCTGCGGCAGCCAGGTCGAAAGCGCCGGCACGAAGGTCAGGATCAGCAACGAGGCCAGCGCCGCGAGGAAGAAGGGCGGCAGCTCGCGGATCAGCGCCGAGGGCTTCTGCTTGGTCGCCGAGGCCACGACGAAGATCAGCCCGCCGACCGGCGGCGTCATCAGCCCGAAGGTCAGGTTCACGATCACGATGATGGCGAAATGATCCGCGGCGATGCCCAGGTTGTGGGCGATGGGCGCCAGGATCGGCACCAGGATCATCACCCCCGGCAGCGGGTCCATGAACATGCCGAAACCCAGCAAGAGCAGGTTCACCATCAGTAGGAAGGCGATGGGCGACAGGTCCATGGCGATCACCGCGTCGGCCATGGCCTGCGGCACGCCCTCGATGATCAGCACCCAGGCGAAGGCGCGGGCGGCGGCCAGGATCATCAGCACCGCCACAGACATGATGGCCGAGCGCAGGAACGCCCCCCACAGGTCCGCCAGCGTGAAGCCGCGATAGACGAAGGCGCTGGTCAGGATGGCGTAGAACACCGCCACGACCGAGGCCTCGGTCGGGGTGAACATGCCGCCGCGGATGCCGCCGACGATCAGCACGATCAGCAGCAGGGCGGGCAGGGCGGCGAAGCTGTTGCGGACCATCTGCCCGGCCGGCGGCCGCGGCTCGAGGCTGCGATAGTTGCGCTTGCGGCTGATCCACCAGTTCACCGCCGCCAGCAGCGCCGCGATCAGGATGCCGGGCAGGATGCCGGCCATGAACAGCGAGCCCACCGAGGTGTTGCGGTCCTGCAGCGCATAGATGATCATGGTGATCGAGGGCGGGATGATCGGGTCGATCACCGCCACGGAAATCGTCAGCGCCCCGGCATAGGCCTTGGAATAGCCGCTGCGCTCCATCATCCGCGCCATCATCGCGCCCGGCCCCGCCGCCGAGGCGAGCGCCGAGCCCGAGATGCCGGCGAACAGCGTGCCGGTCAGCACGTTGGCATAGCCCAGGCCGCCGCGCAGATGCCCCACGAATTGCGAGGCAAAGCGCAAGAGCATGCGCGAGATCGCCCCGGTGGACATGATCTCTGCCGCCAGGATGAAGAAGGGCACGGCCAGCAGCGGGAAGCTGTCGAGGCCGGTGAACATCTCCTTCACCACCACGACCAGCGGATAGCGGCCCGACAGGCCCACCGCCGCGAAGGCGGCCATGGCCAGCGCGAAGGCGATGGGCACCCCCATGACCATCAGGATCAGGAAGGCGGCGACCAGGATCTCAACCAAGGGGGGCCTCGTCGGAATGCTGCAGCCCCGCCCGCAGGTATTGCGGCGCGATCAGCGCAAGATGGGCGATCATCAGCGCGAAGCCGGCGGGCATCGCGGCATAGATCCATTTCATCGGCACCCGCAGGGCCGCCGATTTCTGGATCGCCATGCGGTTCATGTAGTCGATGCCGACCCAGACCATGAAGCCGAAAAAGGCGAACAGCACCAGCAGGATCGCCGCGCGCAGGACAAGCTGGCCCCGCGTGGGCAGCGCGTCCTGCGCATTGGTGATGGCGGCATGGGTGCCGTGGCGCAGCGCCAGGCCGCTGCCCAGGAAGGTCAGCCAGATCATCGAGTAACGCGCCACCTCGTCGGCCCAGGTCAGCGAATTGCCGGTCAGATACCGGCCCGCGACGTTCCAGCCGACGATCACCGACATCGCCGCCAGCCCCAGAACGAGGATGGCGCCGTTCAGCGTGACGAAGGCGCGTTCGATCCGGCGCATGGGCTTACTCGACCGCCTGGATGCGGTCCATCAGCTCCTTGCCGAACTGGGCCTCATAACGCTGGTAGGGGCCGGCCAGCGCCTCGCGGAAGGCGGCCTTCTGCTCGGGCGAAAGCTCGTTCACCTGCATCCCCGCCTCCTGCATCGCGGCGACGCCCGAGGCGTCGACCTCGTCGACATAGGCGCGCATCGCCGCCACCGCGTCCTTGGCCGCCTTGTCGAAAGCCGCCTTCTGCGCGTCGTCCAGCCCGTTCCACAGCGCGGGCGAGACCAGGATGATGGTCGAGGAATAGACGTGGCCGTCCAGCGTCAGGTATTTCTGCACCTCGTTCAGCTTGGCCGAGACGATCACCGAAAGCGGGTTCTCCTGCCCGTCGATGGCGCCCTGTTCCAGCGCGCCGATCACCTCGGGCCAAGCCATCGGGGTGGGGGCGGCGCCGAGCGCGCGGAACGCCTCGATATGCACCGGATTCTCCATGGTGCGGATCTTCAGCCCGTTCAGGTCGGCCGGTGCCTCGACCGCGCCGCGATTGCTGGTGATGTGGCGGAAGCCCTGCTCGCCCCAGGCCAGCGCGTGCAGGCCGGCATCGTCGAACCTGGCCAGCATTTCCTGGCCGATCTCGCCGTCCAGCACCTTGCGGGCATGGTCCTTGTCGCGCAGCAGGAAGGGCACGCCCAAGACGCCGACCTCGGGCACGAAATTGGTCAGCGTGCCGTCCGAGGCGATGGTCATCTCGACGGTGCCGAGCTGCAGCCCCTCCAGCACCTCGCGCTCGCCGCCCAGGCCCGAAGAGGGGAAGTGGCGGAAGCTGAACTGGTCGCCCAGGCTTTCCTTCAGCGAGGCCTCGAAAGCCTTGGCGCCGGCGCCGTAATGGCTGTCCTCGGCCAGCGCGTAGCCGATCTTGATTTCCTGCGCCACCGAGGGCGCGGCAAGGGCAGCGCAGAACAGCGCGGCGGCAAAGACATGTTTCATGGTGGAACCCTTCCCCGATTTTCGGCGGCGATTTAGCGCCACATGACGGGAATGTGCAATCCCGCCACCGGATTCGCCGCCGGGGAAAGAGCAAAGGAGCCGGGCCGGCCAGCGGTGCCGCGGGCCCGGCTATCCCAGTGTGACGCCCAGCCGCCCGAAGGCCTCGCGCAGCCGGTGGCGGCCCTTCAGTGCTGCGACATCGCGCAGCCGGCCGATCAGCAGCTCGCTCCAGCTTTGCCGGGGCAGGCCCTGCTCGGCGCGGAAGGCTTCGGTGGCAAGGTCGTGGCGGGCGACGGCCTCGGGCTGCGCCGCCGCCGAATAGGCATCGCGGTGCAGGACCGCCGGTTGCGGCAGGCGCGGCTTGACTGCGGTCGGGACCGCGGGATCGGGGCGGCCGACGACGAGGCCGAACACCGCCACCGCGCGGCGCGGCAGGCCCAGCAGATGCGCCACCGCTTCAGGATCGTTGCGCAGCGCACCGATATAGACCGTGCCCAGCCCCAGCGATTCCGCCGCCACCAGCGCATTCTGCGCCGCCAGCGCCGCGTCGATGGCGGCCAGCAGGAAGGTCTCGGTATAGTCGAGCCCCAGCAGCGTCACGCCTGCCCGGTCCGCGACCGCCTCGGCGCGGGACAGGTCGGCGATCCAGACCAGAATCAGCGGCGCCTGACGGATATGGTCCTGCCCGCCGGCGATCTCGGCCAGCCTGTCGCGCTTGGCGGGATCGGTGACGGCCACCACGCTCCAGGCCTGGATGTTGGACGAGGTCGGCGCCGAGGAGGCCGCCGCGACCAGCGTTTCGAGCGTGCCGGGCGCCAGCGCATCCGGCAGGTAGGACCGGACCGACCGATGCGCCAGAAGCGTGGCGAGAACCGGATTCCAGCCCGCGAGCGCGGCCGGCTCGCGATAGCGTTTCAGCACCGCCTCGGCGGCTTCGGCGGGATGCGGGGCGTTGAGGGAAATATTCATGCGCGTCTCCTGTCAGGGGGCGGGGCTGCCGTGCAGCTGGAAGACCGCGTCGATGCGGGACTCGATTTCCGGGGTGATGACGACCTCGACCGAGCCGAGATCGGCCTCCAGCTGCTCGGCCCTGGTGGCGCCGATGATGTTGGCGGTGACGAAGGGCCGGCTGGTGACATAGGCGATGGCCAGCTGCGCCGGGTCGAGCCCGAAGTCGCGGGCGATCTGCAGATAGGCGTCCACCGCCTCGGCCACGCCGGGCTTGGTGTAGCGGTCGCCGCGGTCGAACAGCGTCAGCCGCGCGCCTTCGGGCCGGGCGCCGTTGCGGTATTTGCCGGTCAGGAAGCCCTGCGCCAGCGGCGAATAGGCCAGCAGCCCCACCTGCTCGCGCTCGTGGAACTCGGCCAGCCCCTGCTCATAGGTGCGGTTGACGAGGTTGTAGGCGTTCTGCACCGAGATGACGCGCGGCAGGTCCCGGGTCTCGGCCAGATGCAGAAAGCGCGACAGGCCCCAGGCGGTCTCGTTGGACAGGCCGACATGGCGGACCTTGCCGGATTTCACCAGCCCGTCCAGCGCCTCCAGCGTTTCCTCGATCGGCACTTCCGAACCGTCATGCCCGCGCGAGGGTGCGTGCCGGCCGCTGCCGAACAGCGGCACCGGGCGGTTCGGCCAGTGGATCTGGTAGAGGTCCAAGTAATCCGTCTGCAACCGGCGCAGCGAACCCTCGACGGCCTCCTCGATGTTCCGGGCGTCCAGCCGCGGCGGCCGGCCGTCGGCGCGCAGATAGGTGCGGTCGCTGGGCCCCGAGACCTTCGAGGCCAGCACGATCCGGTCCCGGCCGCCCCGCGCCTTCAGCCAGGAGCCGATGATCCGCTCGGTCGCGCCCTGGGTTTCGGCCCGCGGCGGGATCGAGTAGTTTTCCGCCGTGTCGATCAGATTGACGCCGAAATCCACGGCGCGGTCGAGTTGGTCGTGGCCTTCGGCCTCGGTGTTCTGCTCGCCCCAGGTCATGGTTCCCAGCGCGATGGCGGAAACCTTGATGCCGCTGCGGCCAAGGGGGCGGTAGTCGAGTGTCATGCAATCTCTCCTGCAATCATGGTCATGGGGCGGCGCGAACGGGGATCGCTTGCCCGGATATTTCATGGCCGGAACTGGCCGCCAGCCGCATCAGCGGCAGGATCGCGCAGGCCGAGACCAGCGCCAGGGCGAAGAACGCCGTGTGAAAGGCGTCGAGCGTCAGCCCCTCGGAACGGCCGCCGATTTCCAGCAGCCCCCCGGCCAGCGCCACGCCAAGCGCGGTCGCGATCGGGCGCAGCACCGTGGTCAGGGCCAGCGCGGCGCCGACGGTCTCGGGGGCAAGCTCGGATATCGCCAGCACCTGCTGGCCGGTGAAGAACAGCGAGCGCAGCACGCCGCCGCCGATCAGCAGCGCCGCGATCAGCAGATGCGGGGTCTGCGGCGTCAGCAGGCCCTTGGCGGCAAGGCCCAGGGCCGAAAGCGAGGCGGCGAGGATCAGCGGATTGCGAAAGCCGTGGCTGGCAAAGACCTGGGTCGAGACCAGCTTGGCCGAGATCGCGCCGATGCCGCCGGCGAAGGTGATCAGCCCCGCCTCGAAGGCGGTCAGCCCGAAGCCCAGCTGCAGCATCAGCGGCAGCAGGAAGGGCACCGCCCCCGCGCCGATCAGGAAGACCATGGTGGCGGTGATCGCGCCGCGAAACACCGGGTCGCGGCAGATGCCGGGATCCAGCAGCGGCGCCGGATGGGCGCGGGCGTGGCGCAGATAGGCCCAACCTCCCGCCAGCCCGGCCAGCGTCAGCGCCAGCGAGGCCCAGAGCGGCAGGATCGGCAGGCTGACCAGCGACAGTCCCGACATCAGCCCCGAGAAGGCGACTGCCAGCAGCAGAAAGCCGCGCAGGTCCAGCCGGTGGGCGGGCGCTCTCGGCACGTCCCGGATCAGGGCGCCGACCGCAAGGATGCCGGCCAGCCCGACGGGCAGGTTCACCAGGAAGATCCAGTGCCAGCCGAGAAAGGTCGTCAGCGCGCCGCCGACCAGCGGTCCCATCAGCGGCGCCACCACCGCCGGGATGGTCATGGTCGCCGTCGCCCGCATCAGCCCGGCGCGGGGCGTGACGCGATACAGCATAAGCCGCGCCAGCGGCGTCATCATCGCCCCGCCCATGCCGCCCAGGAACCGCGCCAGCACGAACCCCTCCAGCGAGGTGGCGAAGGCGCAGCCCAGCGAGCCCAGCATGAAGACCAGGATCGCCATGCGGAACACGCGGGTCGGGCCCAGCCGGTCGCCCAGCCAGGCGCTGACCGGAATGAAGATCGCCAGCGCCAGGAAATAGGCGGTGAAGGCCAGCTTCAGCGCCACGGGGGTCGTGCCGATATCGGCGGCGATGGCTGGCAGCGAGGTGGCGATGACGGTGGAATCCATGTTCTCCATGAACAGCGCCACCGACAGGACCAGCGGCACCAGCCATGGGGCGCGCGGGGCGCCCTGCCTGTCCTGCCTCATTCCGCCGCCGAGATCCCGCGTTGCACCGCGAAACGGTTTTCCGGCCGGGGCAGGCCGAAATGGTCGCGCAGGGTCCGGCCGGCGTAATCCTGGCGGAACAGGCCGCGCTTGCGCAGGATCGGCAGGACATGCTCGACAAAGCTGTCGAAGCCGCCATGCAGCCAGGGCGGCATCACGTTGAAGCCGTCGGCGGCGCCGTTCTCGAACCAGGTCTGGATGTCGTCGGCGATCTTTTCCGGCGTGCCGACCGAGACCCAATGCCCGCGCGCCCCGGCGATGCGGTGCATGAGCTGCCGGATCGTCGGCTTTTCGCGTTCCACGATGTCCAGCACCAGCTTGAAGCGGCTGGCCTCGGCCCGGTCGGGATCGGGCGCGACCAGATGGCGCGGGAAGGGCCCGTCAAGATCGTGGCCCGTCAGGTCCAGCCCGGTCATCCGCTTCAGCACGTCCAGCGAATAGGCGGGCTGGGTCAGGGCGTTGAATTCGTCATGCAGGGCCTGCGCCTCGGCCGTGGTCGAGCCGATATAGGGGCTGATGCCCGGCAGCACCTTGATGTGATCGGGATCGCGGCCGACGCCCCGCGCCCGGGCCTTGATGTCGGCATAGAATTCCTGCGCGCTGGCAAGCGTCTGGTGCGCGGTGAAGATCGCCTCGGCATGCAGCGCGGCGAAATGCCGGCCGTCCTCGGACGAGCCCGCCTGCACATAGACCGGCCGGCCCTGCGGGCTGCGCGGGATGTTCAGCGGGCCGCGCACGCGGAAATGCGGGCCGGCATGGTCGATCCGGTGGATGCGGGCGTCATCGGCGAAGACGCCGCTTTCGGGATCGATGACCAGGGCCTCGTCCTCCCAGCTGTCCCAGAGCTTGGTGACCACCTCGAGGAATTCATGCGCGCGGCCGTAGCGGTCGGCATGGACCGGATGTTCGTCCAGCCCGAAGTTCTGCGCCGCCTGCGCCGCGCCGGTGGTGACGATGTTCCAGCCGACCCGCCCCTGCGAGATGTGATCGACCGAGGCGAACAGCCGGGCGAGGTTGTAGGGTTCGGTATAGGTGGTCGAGGCGGTGGCGATCAGCCCGATGCGGCTGGTCGCGGCGGCCAGCGCGGTGATCGTGGTCAGCGGCTCCAGCCGGAAGCGGCTGGCATAGCGGATATTGTCCGCCAGCGCCGGGCCGTCGGCGAAGAACAGCGCGTCGAATTTCGCCGCCTCGGCCTTGCGGGCCAGTTCCTGGTAATAGCCGATATCCAGTGCGCGCTGCGGGTCCGAGCCCCTGTAGCGCCAGCCGGCCTCGTGATGGCCGCCGGGATAGATGAAGAGGTTCAGGTGAAGCTGTCGCTTGGACATGTCGGTTTCCTTTGAAATCAGTGGGCCGAAACGCCCAGCTTGCCAAGCAGGTGGCGGCGAAGCTGGCCGAAGCGGGGATTGTCGGGCGCGCGCGGGGCGGACAGCGCGATCTGCAGGTCCTCGACGAAGGCGCCTTCTTCCAGCACCAGCACGCGGTCGGCCAGGGTGATCGCCTCGTCCACGTCGTGCGTGACCAGCAGGACGGCGGGGCGGTGGCGGGCGCATAGCTCCTTCAGCAGGACATGCATGCGGATGCGGGTCAGCGCGTCCAGCGCGCCGAAGGGCTCGTCGGCCAGCAGCAGCTCGGGCTCGCGCACCAGCGAGCGGGCCAGCGCCACGCGCTGCTGTTCGCCGCCCGACAGCTCGACCGGCCAGGAATGCTCGCGCCCGGCCAGCCCGACCTCTTGCAGCATGCGCCGGCCGGCATCATCGGCGTCGCGCAGGCCCAGCGTCACGTTCTGCAGCACCGTGCGCCAGGGCAGCAGCCGGGCGTCCTGGAACACCACGGCCTTGTTTTCCGGCACGTCCAGCCTGCCCGAGCCGGTGACGTCGTGGTCAAGCTCGGCCAGCGCCTTGAGGAAGGTGCTTTTCCCCGAGCCCGAGCGGCCCAGCAGGGCGACGAACTCGCCGCGCGCGATGTGCAGGTTCAGCCCGGCCAGGATGGTGCGGCCGTTGAAGCCGCGATGCAGGTCCTGCGTCTGCACCGTGAAGCGGTTCACTGCGACAGCGTGCGGCGCCATGACAGGGCCCTCCTTTCGGCGAAGCGGACGGCGGCGTCCGAGGCGAGGCCGAGCACGGCATAGACCACGATGCCGGCGATGATGATCTCGGTCTGGCCATAGGTGCGGGCGAGGTTGATCATGTAGCCCAGCCCGCTGGTGGCGTTGACCTGCTCGACCACCACGAGCGAGACCCAGCACAACGTCACCGCGAAGCGCAGGCCCAGCAGGAAGCCCGGCAGCGCGCCCGGCAGCACCACCTGCCGGATAAAGGTCCAGCGCGACAGGTTCAGCGTCTCGGACAGCTCGACATAGCGGTTGTCGATGCTGCGCAGGGCGTTGTGGGTGTGGATGTAGATCGGCACGATGACCGCCAGCACGATGGTGATGATCTTCATCTGCTCGCCGATGCCGAACCACAGCATCAGAAGCGGGATCAGCGCCAGGGTCGGCACCGCGCGCTTGATCTGGATCGGGCCGTCGATCAGCGCCTCGCCCAGCCGCGACAGGCCGGCGATGACGGCCAGCACCGTGCCGATGGCGACCCCGATCACCAGCCCGGTGCCCGCGCGCCAGGCCGAGATGCCGAAATGTTCCTGCAACCGGCCGTCCGCGATCAGTTGCCGGAAGGCGTCCAGCACCGTCCAGGGTGCCGAGAGGATGCGCGGGTCGATCAGCCCCAGCGCCGAGCCCAGCGTCCACAGCGCCACCAGCGCGATGCTGCCCAGCTGCATGCCGAAGGGGATGGCCGGGCCGGGTCCCAGCCGGACCCGGGCGCTGCTGCGGCTGCGGGGCTGCAAGGCCGCCGCCGCGGCGGCCGGTTTGAAATCGTCGGTCGCGATCAGGGTCATTGGGTCAGTTCCTCTTTCTTGACCGCGCTCGAGCCCTTGGACAGGGCCTCGGCGGCGATTTTCTCGAAGCGGCGGTCGAATATCTCCTCGGCGCTGAAGGGCGTGTTGCCCGTCGCCTCGGCCAGCAGGGCGATGGTATGGCTGTGGCGCTGGATCACTTCGTCCCAGCTTGCGGGGATGACCTGGCGGCCGGTCTGCTCGACAGCGGCCTTGCCGTCCTCATAGGACAGGTTCTGGTCCTTGACGTAATAGCCCTGGATGAATTCCTCGGGGTGGTCGTTGATCCATTCCGTCGCGCGGGCCCAGAGCCGGACATATTCCGCGGCGGCCGCCGCCTTGGCCGGATCATCCAGAACCCATTGCGGCGCCCAGAGATGGCTGGGATCGTCGCGCAAGCCGTGATCGACCAGCCGCGCCCCGTCCGGGCCGTATTGCCGGATGTAGCGGGCGATATAGACGCTGCCCAGCGGCGCGACGTCCACCTGACCCGAGCCGAGCGCGACCGGATAGACGTCGCCGGTGCTGGGAATTTCCACCAGCGTCACGTCGTCCCGGCCCAGCCCCGCCGCCTCGAGCGTGCGCAGCACCAGCGCGCCCTGCGCCTGTCCGGGGCTGTAGGCGATGCGCCTGCCCTTGAAGTCCTGGATGCTGCCGATCTGGTCGCCGAGCGCCGGGGTGACGCCGAAGCGATAGATCGGGTGGGCGATGGGGTCCTGCCTTTCGCGATAGGCGATGTTGCGCACCGGCAGGTCGTTCCATGTCGCATGGATCGAGGGGATCTCGGCCACGCTGGCCAGGTCCAGCGCCTTGGCGCGGAAGGCCTCGCTGGTCTGCGGGCCGCCGCTGATATTGGCCCATTCGACCTTGAAGCCGAGTTCGTCGATCAGCCCTGAAATCTCCAGCGCCTTCTGGGTGACGGGGTCGCCGACGCGCAGCACCGTGCCCTCGGGCACCTCGTCGGGGATCGGTTCCTGGGCAAGAACGGGCGGGGTGGCGAGCGCAAGGCCGACAGCCAATGCCAGCAAGGGGCGGTAAGGAATGTTGGTCATGTTCAACCTGTCCAAAGAAGCGTCCTGGACCCCAGAAGCTAACCATAAATTCATTAAAGTCGATAGATATACTGTATTTAAATCGGCAGGTTTCGGGGGAGGATCTTCCGCCCGTTCCGGCCTCGGGAGGATGCCACGGCTGCGGCCGGAAATTCCGACGTCAAAGACAGGACGCGTGCCGGCCGGCCTTCCGGACCCCCGAGGAGTGTCGTGCGGGGTTTGCCGCTTGCCGGCGACATCGCCGCGGCGTCGGTTGCGGAGCTTTTCGGCAGCGCAGCCATCCGGATCGAAGGCGGCCCTGCTTTCAGCCGGGAAAGGCTGCCACCTCGCCTGCGGGCCGCTTCAGGCTGCCGGCATGGCAGCGCGGCGACAGGAACGCAGGGATAACGGCCAGCCTCGCTTTGCTGCCCGGATCGGACCTGGCCGCGCTTGCCGGGACGTTGCGGCGGGGATCGGGCCTGTTCCGGCGCGCGGGCGGGCGACCGCCCCCGCCCCCGCGGGAAACCGATATCGTCCTGCCTTGCAGAACTGGGATGACCGGGGCCCGCCGGACGCGAAACCTGCCGCGCATGACGATCCGGGGGCGCCGAAACAATACCGGGTCTTCGCCGCTTTTGCCCCCGGCCCCGGCACGACCGCCCGGCTGCGGGCGTCGCCAAGAAAAAAGCCGCCCCGAAGGGCGGCCTTTCCATCGCTGTCCCTGCCGTTCAGCAGCTGTAATACATCGCGTATTCGATGGGATGCGGGGTATGCTCGTAGGCATAGACCTCTTCCCATTTCAGCTTGATGTAGCCTTCCAGCTGGTCGCGGGTGAAGACGTCGCCGGCCAGCAGGAAGTCCATGTCCTTCTCCAGCTCCTCCAGCGCCTCGCGCAGGCTGCCGCAGACGGTCGGGATCTCGGCCAGCTCTTCGGGCGGCAGATCATACAGGTCCTTGTCCGAGGCCGGGCCCGGGTCGATCTTGTTCTTGATGCCGTCAAGGCCGGCCATCAGCAGCGCCGCGAAGGCCAGGTAGGGGTTCGCGGCCGGATCGGGGAAGCGGGCCTCGACGCGCTTGGCCTTCGGCGATTCGGTCCACGGGATGCGCACGCAGCCCGAGCGGTTGCGGGCCGAATAGGCGCGCAGCACCGGGGCCTCGAAACCGGGGATCAGCCGCTTGTAGCTGTTGGTCGCCGGGTTGGTCAGCGCGTTCAGCGCCTTGGCATGCTTGAGAATGCCGCCGATGAACCACAGTGCCTCCTGCGACAGGTCGGCATATTTGTCGCCGGCGAAGAGCGGCTTGCCGTCCTTCCAGATCGACATGTTCACGTGCATCCCCGAGCCGTTGTCGCCCTTCATCGGCTTCGGCATGAAGGTCGCGGTCTTGCCATAGGCGGCGGCGACGTTGTGGATGACGTATTTGTATTTCTGGATGTTGTCGGCCTGCTCGGTCAGCCCGCCGAAGATCATGCCAAGCTCGTGCTGGGCGGTGGCGACCTCGTGATGGTGCTTGTCGACCTTGATGCCCATGCGCTTCATGGTGGACAGCATCTCGCCGCGGATGTCCTGGGCCGCATCGACCGGGTTCACCGGGAAATAGCCGCCCTTGTGGGCCGCGCGATGCGCGAGGTTGCCGTCCTCGTAGACGGTGTCGGTGTTCCAGGCGGCATCGACCGAGTCGATCTCGAAGGCGACCTTCTGGGGCGTCACCGAATAGCGCACGTCGTCGAACAGGAAGAACTCGGCCTCGGGGCCGAAATAGGCCGCATCGCCGATGCCCGAGGATTTCAGATAGGCTTCGGCCTTCACCGCGGTGCCGCGCGGGTCGCGGGCATAGGGCTCGCCCGTGTCGGGCTCGACGACGTTGCAATGCACGCAGAGGGTCTTTTCGGCATAGAACGGGTCGATATAGGCCGAGGACGCGTCCGGCATCAGCTTCATGTCGGACTGGTCGATGGATTTCCAGCCGGCGATCGAGGAGCCGTCGAACATGAAGCCTTCCTCGAAGAAGTCCTCGTCCACCAGATCGGCGACCAGCGTCACGTGCTGCAGCTTGCCCTTGGGATCGGTGAAGCGGACGTCGACATATTCGACCTCCTCCGTCTTCATCAGATCCAGAACGTCCTTGACTGTCATTGGGGTCCTTCCTCCATCAGTCTGCCCGGCGCCGCCGCCGGGCATGGGTCATCGGTTGGGTTTGTGGCGCGGGAAGCGGCTCAGACCGCGTCGTCGCCGGTCTCGCCGGTGCGGATGCGGATGGCCTGTTCGACGGGCAGGATGAAGATCTTGCCGTCGCCGATCTTCTCGGTGCGCGCGGCCGAGATGATGGCGTCGACGGCGGCTTCGACCAGATCGTCGGGCAGCACCATCTCGATCTTCACCTTGGGCAGGAAGTCGACCACATATTCCGCGCCGCGATACAGCTCGGTATGGCCCTTCTGCCGGCCGAAGCCCTTGACCTCGGTGACCGAAAGGCCCTGCACGCCGACTTCCTGAAGGGCCTCTTTCACATCGTCCAGTTTGAAGGGCTTGATGACGGCTTCGACTTTCTTCATCGCCTGATCCTTCTCTCGCGACTTGCCTGCGCCCTGATTGGCGGGTTTGATGATGCGCGTCCATGCGGCTTGATGGGGAAAGCGGCATGCAGACAGCGAATCCGGGGCATGTGCCCCAATATTGTGCAGGTTGCCTCAATTATGTGCGATGAGATGGCCCGGCGGGCCGAGATCCTGACGACTCGAGAGATGCGTGCGGTCGAGGGCGCCGCCATCGCCAGTGGCAGCGTCACCGGATCGGCGCTGATGGAGCGGGCGGGGGCGGGCGTCGTGCGCGAGATGCTGGCGCTGTGGCCGGAATGCGAGCGGCCGGGGCGGGCGGTGATTCTGTGCGGGCCGGGCAACAATGGCGGCGACGGCTATGTGGTGGCGCGGCTGCTGGCCGAGCGCGGCTGGCAGCTGCGGCTGGCGGCGCTGGCACCGCCCGCGACCCCGGATGCGCAGCTGGCCGCGGCCTGCTGGCCGGGCGAGGTGGCGGCGCTGTCCGATCTCGGCCCCGAGGATTTCCCGCCCGGTGCCCTCTGCATCGACGCGCTGTTCGGCACCGGGCTGGTGCGGCCGCTGGCACCCGGGCTCGCGGCGCCCCTGCGGCTGGCGGCGGCGCGGGGCTGCCGCATCGTCGCGGTGGACATCCTCAGCGGGCTCTGCGCCGATAGCGGCCGGGTGCTGGGTGGGCTGGACCTGCCCGGGGCGGCGCTGACCGTCAGCTTCCAGCGCGCCAAGCTGGGCCATGTGCTGGCGCAGGGCGGAACGCTCAGCGGCGCGCTGCGCATCGTCGATATCGGCCTCGACGGCTGGATGGCGGCGGCGGGTGCGCCGGCGCGGCTGGCGGGGCCCGTGCCGGCCCTGGCCAAGCGCGCCGGCCACAAATACGACCACGGCCATGCGCTGGTCCTGGGCGGCGGGCCGGGCTGCGGCGGCGCGGCGCGGCTGACGGCGCGGGCGGCGCTGCGGGTCGGCGCCGGGCTGGTGACGCTGCTCTGCCCGCCCGAGGCGCTGGCCGAGAATGCCGCGCGGCTGGATGCGGTGATGCTGCGCCCCGTCGCCGACCGGGCCGGGCTGCAGCGATTGCTGGAGGACCGCCGCTTGAACGCGCTGGGCCTCGGCCCCGGGCTCGGGCTCGACCGGGCGCGCGATCTGGTGCCGGCCGTGCTGGCCTCGGGGCGGGCGGCGCTGCTTGATGCCGATGCGCTGACCGCCTTTGCCGATGCGCCCGAGGCGCTGCTGGACGCGCTGCATCCGCGGGCGGTGCTGACCCCGCATGGTGGCGAGTTCGCCCGGCTGTTTCCCGATCTGGCGCAGCGGCTCGAAGCCCCGGCCGAGACCGGGCCGGCCTTCTCGCGCCTGGATGCGGCGCGGCTGGCGGCCGAGCGCGCCGGTTGCGTGGTGCTGCTGAAGGGGCCGGACACGGTGATCGCCGCCCCGGGCGGAGAGGCGCGCATCGCCGCCGCCGTGGGCGAGGCGGCTGCGCCCTGGCTGGCGACGGCCGGATCGGGCGACGTGCTGTCGGGCATGATCACCGGGCTGCTGGCGCGCGGCTTCGCACCGCTGGAGGCCGCCGCCGCCGGCGTCTGGCTGCATGCCGAGGCGGCGCGCGATTTCGGCCCCGGCCTGATCGCCGAGGACCTGCCCGAGCGGATTCCGGCGGTGCTGCGCGGCCTGGGCTGCTGAACTTTCCGCTCGCAAGCCGGTGAGGGCTTTGCTAAGAGAAGCGCCGATCCGCCGCCGCCCGCCGGCCGTGCGGATCGCGATGCGGGTGTGGCGAAATTGGCAGACGCACCAGATTTAGGTTCTGGCGCCGCAAGGCGTGGGGGTTCAAGTCCCTCCACCCGCACCACTTTGCAATCAAAGGATAACTCTGCCTCGGCCGCAATCCGTCCCGGATCGACGCGAACCGCTTCGGCATGTCGCGACCCGGTCGCGGCGGGCGGTCGGATGCGCTTCTGGCCGGGCTGCGCTCCCCCGTCGCTCGCCACGTCCGCCCGCTGAGCGACCGGATTGCCGCGCCGGGCATGACGGCGGCAAGGTGCGGCACCTGATGCCGCAGGGCCGCGCAGGCGTATTCCCTTCGCGGCCCTGCGCCGTTAGCCTGCCTGCATCTGGTGACGCCCATTCAGCAAGGAGCATGAAATGAAGCTTGGTCTTACCCTGGCAGGTGGCGCGTTGCTTCTTGCCGGCTGTGCCGGCACGGATCGCTATGGCGACATCATCGCGCGATCCGTCCCGCCAAGCGATTCCCTGAAGGCCGAGATCGTCAAGGGCGCCGAACGGCTCGTCTACGATCCGGCCTCGATCCGCTATGCCGAGATCTCCAACGTCGCCACCTTTGCGGACGGGTTGCAGGGCGTTTGCGTGCGGGCGGACAGCAAGAACGTCTCGGGCGTCTATGTCGGCGTGCACAATATCGGCATCCCGATCCGCGACGGAAAACCCGCTGGCGGAAGCCTGGATCATCCGATCTGCAACCGCACCGACGTGCCCTGGCACAAGTTCCCCGAGCTTGAGCGGCTGGGAGCCCGATAGGCCCGGCGCCGACCCGGGAAAGGCGGGAATGGCGGGCATCCCTTTCCCAAAGGGCCCCCGCGGTGTTCCCGGTCGCCGGCCCCACATCCCGCCGCCGGTGGCGCTTCCGAGCGACCGCTGCGGGCAGGGACAGGGCCCGCCGACTCACCCCGCAACCTGGGGCTGATCGCGCCGGGCGTGGTTTGTTCCCGGCAGGTCGCTTGCAAAACAACGCCTTAGCCTTGGGGCGTTGATGGTTTGTTTACCTGTCTTAAAGGGCAACTGGCCGAAAAGATGCGGATCGTTTTAATTGCATCCTATTAAGTGATCTCAATTGTTGGTTGGTGAGTGATGTTGGTGAATGGTAAGGCCACGCATGCTTCGGGCATGCATTATCCCCATGGCGACAATGGCAGCCTGACCTTTCTGCAGGTCTCGGGGATCGAGGTCGGCGGTCTGGGCTTTTCTGGCTCGCTGGCGGATTGGTGCGAGCAGGGCTTCTCGATCTGCGAGAGCTACCTGATCGAGGCGCAGACCCTCTTCATCGAAGGCGACGCGTCGGGTTTCCTGGACATGGCCGAGGCGCAATTCGACCCCGAGCTCGAGGACGAGGTGCTGATCCATGCCAACGCCCTGTTGCGGGGCGTGGCCTTCCGCCGCCTGGCCGGGCGGGTGCAGCTCATCGAGACCGGGGATGCGCCGCTGGGCCTGAACTGGGCCGCCATCGCCAACCTCTGGCGCGCGATGGAGACCACCAAGGGCGACATGCGCATGCCGCGCCTGCAACCCGCCTTCGAGCAGAAGCTGCGCGCGGCCATGCGGCTGAGCTGACCGCGGGCGCCCGGATCTCGCGATGCTTGGATCGCGGGCCGGTTTTGGCTATGACGGCGGTCCAGACCTCAGAGGATGCCGCCCGTGGATGCAACCGACCGCATAGCCCGCACCATCGCCGCCGAGATCGCTGCCCGCCCCGATCAGGTGGCGGCGGCCTCGGCCCTGCTGGACGGGGGCGCCACGGTGCCCTTCGTCGCCCGCTATCGCAAGGAGGTGACGGGCGGGCTGGACGACACGCAGCTGCGCACGCTGTCCGAACGGCTGGCCTATCTGCGCGAACTCGAGGCGCGGCGGGCCTCGATCCTCGAATCCATCAAGGGGCAGGGCAAGCTGACCGACGCGCTGGCCCGCGCCATCGCCGGGGCGGAAACCAAGGCCACGCTGGAAGACATCTACCTGCCCTTCAAGCCCAAGCGCCGCACCAAGGCGATGATCGCGCGGGAAAACGGGCTGGAGCCGCTGCTGCGCGCCATCCAGGACAACCGCGCCGCCGAGCCCGAGGCGCTGGCGGCGGGCTATCTGACCGAGGCGGTGCCGGATGTGAAATCGGCGCTGGACGGCGCGCGCGACATCCTGGTCGAGGAGCTGTCCGAGAATGCGGCGCTGCTGGGCCGGCTGCGCGAATTCATGCAGGCCGAGGCGATTATCTCGGCCAAGGTGGTGCCGGGCAAGGAACAGGTCGGCGCCAAGTTCAGCGACTATTTCGACCAGTCCGAGAAATGGGCCGCGATCCCGGCGCATCGGGCGCTGGCGGTCCTGCGCGGCGCCAAGGAAGAGGTGCTGACCATCGAGATCGCGCCCGAGCCGGAAACCGGCGCGGCGCGGGCCGAGGGCATCGTCGCCTCGGCCCTGGGCCGGCTGGGCGATCAGCCGGGCGACCGCTGGCTGCGCAAGGTGGTGGGCTGGTGCTGGCGGGTGCGGCTGTCGAACACCATGTATATCGACCTGCTGACCGAACTGCGCTCGCGTGCCCATGCAGAGGCGATCCGGGTTTTCGCCCGCAACTTGCGCGACCTGCTGCTGGCCTCGCCCGCCGGGCCGCGCCCGACCATCGGCCTGGACCCCGGCATCCGCACCGGAGTCAAGCTGGCGGCGGTGGACGGCACGGGCAAGCTGGTCGAGACTGCGACGCTTTACCCGTTCCCGCCGAAATCCGACCTGCGCGGGGCAGAGGCCGCGCTGGCCGCCGCCATCGTCAAGCACAGGATCGAGCTGATCGCCATCGGCAACGGCACCGCCAGCCGCGAGACCGAGCGTTTCGTGGCCGAGGTGCTCAAGCGCCTGCCCGAAGGCGTGAAGCCGCCGGTGAAGGTGATCGTCTCCGAGGCCGGGGCTTCGGTTTATTCCGCCTCGGAGCTGGCGGCGAAGGAGTTCCCGGGGCTCGACGTGTCCTTGCGCGGCGCGGTCTCGATCGCCCGGCGCCTGCAGGACCCGCTGGCGGAACTGGTCAAGGTGCCGCCCGAATCGATCGGCGTCGGCCAGTATCAGCATGACGTGGACCAGCGGCAGCTGGCCAAGACGCTGGAGGCGGTGGTCGAGGATGCAGTGAACGCGGTGGGGGTGGACCTGAACACCGCTTCGGCGCCCCTGCTTGCGCATGTGGCCGGGCTGGGACCGTCGCTGGCGCAGAACATCGTGGCCTGGCGCGACGAGAACGGCGCCTTCCCGTCCCGGGCGGCGCTGAAGAAGGTCGGCGGGCTTGGCCCGCGCGCCTTCGAGCAATGCGCGGGCTTCCTGCGCATCCGCGACGGCAAGGAGCCGCTGGACGCCTCGGCCGTCCATCCCGAGGCCTACGGCGTCGCCCGCCGCATCGTCGCCGCCTGCGGCCGCGACATCCGCCAGATCATGGGCAATGGCGCGGCGCTGAAGGGCATCCGGGCGGAGGCCTTCGTCGACGCGCATTTCGGCCTGCCGACCATCCGCGACATCCTTTCCGAGCTGGAAAAGCCCGGCCGCGACCCGCGCCCGAGCTTCGTTACCGCCAGCTTTGCCGAGGGGGTCGAGGATATCAAGGACCTGCGCCCCGGCATGGCGCTGGAAGGCACGGTGACGAATGTCGCGGCCTTCGGCGCCTTCGTCGATATCGGCGTGCATCAGGACGGGCTGGTGCATATCAGCCAGCTGGCCGACCGTTTCGTCAAGGACCCGAACGAGGTGGTGAAGGTCGGCGACGTGGTCAGGGTGCGGGTGACCGAGGTGGATGTGGCCAGGAAGCGCATCGGCTTGACCATGCGCAAGGATGGCGGTGCCGCCGCCCGCGAGGCGCAGAAGGAGCGCGGACCCAAGGCGCAGCCGGGACGCGGCCCGAAATCCGCCGCCCCTGCGGGCAAGGAGCAGCCCGGCGCCCTGGGCGCGGCGCTGCTGAACGCGCTGCGCAAGGATTAGGGGGCTCTGCCCCCGCCGCGCCTGCGGCGCGACTCCCCCGGGATATTTGGGCAAGAAAGAAGCCGATCAGGGGGTGAGCAGAGCGGCGCGAAACGCCGGATCGGACAGCACGACCTCTTTCGTGCCGAGTTCCGCCGCCTGGCGGAGCGCGCGCGCGGTCTGGATCTGTGCGAATTCGACCGCCTGCGCCAGGCTGCGGCCTTGCCCCAGCGCAGCGGTGATCAGCCCGGCGAACAGGTCTCCGGTCCCGGCCAGCGCCACCGGCAGATGCGGGGTTGGATGGCGCGTCAGCCCTTGCGGTCCCAGGATCACGCTTTCCAGCATGCCGGGCGCGGTTTCGCGCAGCCGGCAGCCGGTCACGATCAGCTGGGCCTCGGGCGCCATGCGCAGCCCTCGCGCGGCACGGTGGATATCGGCCAGCTCGGCGATGGGTTGGCCGGTCAGCCAGGCGACCTCGAACGGGTTGGGCGAGGCGATGTCGGCCATGGGCAGCAGCCGGTCGCGGAAGGTGTCGGCGATTTCCCGGGGCACATAGAGGCCCGGCTGCTCGTCGCCCAGCACCGGGTCGCAGTAATAGCGCAGGCGCGGGTTCGCGGCCTTGGCCCGGGCGACGAAATCGGCCGTCAGCTGCGCCACCTCGACCGAGCCGATATAGCCGGTCAGCAGGACATCCGCGCGCCCGGGCAGGCCGCGATCCCAGAGGCCCTGCAGGAGATCGGCAAAGAAATCGCCGGGCAGCGGCCGGCCGCGCAGGCTGGGATAATCCGGGGTGTTGGAGAAGATCACCGTCGGGACGGGCGCCACCTCCAGCCCCGCCGCCAGCATCGGGAACACCGCCGCCGAATTGCCGACATGGCCCATGACCACCTGGCTCTGGATCGAGATCATCAGCGGCCGGCTCATGCGCTGCCCTCCAGTCGCCTGGACCAGTCCTCGACCCGGCCGCTTTCCAGCCGGCGCACGGCATAGCGCCGCCAGCCCTCGGCCAGCACCTCCAGCGCGGCGATGCCCTGCAGCTCGTCCAGGTTCAGCCGGTCCACGTAGAGCGCATGCCAGAGCCGGCGCAATGTCCAGTCGGGCGCCACGCGGTCGATCCGCTCCAGCCGGTCGCCGGGGGCGACGATGCCGGGCTGCAGGACGCGGTAATACCAGCCGGTGCGGCCGCTTTGCTGCACGCGCCGCGCCATGTCCTCGACGCCGAAGCGGCGGTTCAGCTTCCAGCAGGGCTGGCGCCCCTGCGAGACCTGCACCAAGGCCGAGCCGAGCCGGAAGATGTCGCCCACCGCGACATCCGCCTCGATCAGCCCCCGGGTGGAGATGTTTTCGCCAAAGGCGCCGGGCGCCTCCAGCAATCCCCCGATTTCTCCGTTTTCTAAATACTCCACGGGGGGCCGGGGGTGTGAAACCCCCGGTGTTTCGGCCAGGCGCGGCCGTCCAAGCTCCACGCGCCAGGCTGCATAATGATCGAACGGATAGTGATGCACGGCCTTTTCCGGCCCGCCATGCACGCGGCGGTCGGCCTGTTCGTCGCCCTCGAATCCCTCGGGGCCAAGCGCCAGCGGCCGGTCCGCCGGGCGCTTGTCGATGCCGCTGAGCTGGTCGCTGCCGGGCAGGGGGGCGGCCTTGCCCGTCAGCAGGATGATCTGGGCCATGGTTCCCCCGGCTTGTCTGGATGCGGCCAGATTAGCCGAGGAACCGGCAGGCTCAAGGGATCATGGCCCGAGCGCGCCGGCTTCGGCCCGATTGCCGCTCTGCCCGTTCTCTGCGCGCGGCCCTGCGCATCTGCCCGCTTCCTGCGCAGATTGTGGCTGCGCGGTGGGGGAGGCGTCGGATGCGTTGCAGGCGCGGGGTTCCGCTGGCACCTGCTGGGACGGGAAAGAGCAGGAAGCAGATGGACAAGCGCCTTTCGATCGTCGTCATCGAGCCCGACCCGGAGCGCGCCGCCCCGATCGTGGACGGGCTGCGCGAGATCGGCGACCACGATATCCGCATCATCTCCGAGGAGACCGGGCTGGCGCGCCATATCGCCGAATGCCGGCCCGACATCGTGCTGATCGACCTGGCCAACCCCTCGCGCGACGTGCTCGAGGAGCTGGCACTGGCCTCGGGCCCGACCGAGCGGCCGGTGGCGATGTTCGTGGACCGTTCGGACGAGCACCTGACCCGGGCGGCGGTCGAAGCCGGGATCTCGGCCTATGTCGTGGACGGGCTGCGGCCGGACCGCATCAAGCCGGTGCTGGACGCGGCCGTCGCGCGCTTTCACATGTTCCAGCGCATGCGGGCCGAACTGGCCGCCACCCGCGCGGCGCTGGAGGAGCGCAAGGTGATCGACCGCGCCAAGGCCGTGCTGATGAAGGCGCGCGGCATCGACGAGGAGGCCGCCTATGCGCTGTTGCGCAAGACGGCGATGGATCAGGGCAAGCGCGTGGCCGAGATCGCGCAGCAGCTGGTCCTGGCCGCGGGGTTGCTGTCATGCCGCTGACGCCCCTGCGCCTGGGCTATGTGCCGCTGATCGACGCCGCGCCCCTGATCGTGGCGCGCGAGCTGGGCTTTGCCGCCGAGGAGGGGCTGGACTTCCAGCTGCTGCGGCTGGGCGCCTGGGCGCAGGCCCGCGACATGCTGGGTGCCGGGCTGATCGAGGCGGCTCATATGCTGGTGCCGATGCCGGTGGCGCAGGCGTTGGGGCTGGGGCCGGCGTTGCCGGACCTGGATCTGGTGATGTTCCTGTCGCAGGGCGGGCAGGCGGTCGCGGTCAGCGCCGCGTTGGCCGCCAGCATGCGCGAGCAGGGGCATGATTTCGATTTCTGGGATGCCCGCAAGGCGGGGCTCGCGCTGCACCGCGCCGCGCCCGGCCGGTTGCGGGTGGGCGTGCCGTTCCATTTCTCGACCCAGCTGGAGCTGATCCGCCACTGGCTCGGCGCCTGCGGCTTCGACCCGGCGCTGGAGGTCGTCACCGTGCCGCCGCCGCTGATGGCCGAATCCATGGCCGCGGGCGAGGTCGATGCCTTCTGCGTCGGCGAGCCCTGGGCGTCGAGCGCGGTGGACCGGGGGCTGGCCGCGCTGCTCTTGCCCGGCACGGCGATCTGGGCCTCGCCGCCGGAAAAGGGGCTGGTGCTGCGCCGCGACTTCACCGAAAGCCAGCCGCAGCTGACCGGCGCGCTGATGCGGGCGGTCTGGCGCGCCGGGCGCTGGCTCGACGAACCCGAGAACCGCGACACCGCCGCCGAGATCCTGTCGCGGCGCGAATATCTGGACCTGCCGGCCGAGCTGGCCGAGCGCGGGCTGACCGGGCGGCTGCAGGTGACGCCCTCGGGCGAGATCCGCCATGTGCCGGGCTTCGTCGCCTTCCATGCCGGGGCGGCGAATTTTCCCTGGAAAAGCCTGGCTGCATTCTTTGCGCAGCGCATCGCCCTGCGCCACGGGCTGGAGCCGGCGCCGGCGATGGAAAAGGCGATGGCGCATTTCCGCACCGATCTTTACCGCCGGCATCTGCGCGAGGCGGGGGCGGCCTTGCCCGGTGCCTCGGCCCGGCTGGAAGGCGCGCTGGCCGAGGACCGCGAGGTCGCGGCGGAAAAGGGCCAGATGATTCTGCGCGCCGATGCCTTTTTCGACGGCACCGTCTTCGAGCCGCCCTTCGCCGGTTGAGTGTTTTGCAGGCAGGCCGGGCGCGGGGTTGCCCGGCTTTCGGGCGCAGGCTGCCGCGGATGCTGCGATGCCGCATCAAGGCTTGATCCGGCCCGCGCCCTGACCCAATCTTGCCTCATGGCCCGGCGCAACGGCGCGCCAACGGCCCGCTCGCAATGATGCGGCACGGGTTTCCGCAAGGGCGCGGAGATCCTCTCCTCCGAAAGTGCAAATCCGCTGCGGCCTTCCGCCGCCCGGCCGCGCTTTCCGACAGCCTTCGCCATCAGCAACGCATCGGAGCCACCATGCCCGCCGTTCCCCCCGTTCCGCCCTCCGAGGCCAGCCGCGCTCTGGGCCTCTCGACCTTCGCCTTCACCATCTGCTTCGCGGTCTGGACGATCTTCTCGATCATCGGCCTGCAGATCCGCGAGCAGCTTTCCCTGACCGAGACCCAGTTCGGCCTGCTGATCGGCCTGCCGATCCTGACCGGCTCGCTGGTGCGCATCGCGCTGGGCGTGCTGACCGACCGGCTGGGCGGGCGGCGCGTCTATACGCTGACCATGCTGGCCGCCGCCGGCGCGACCTTCCTGTTGTCCTGGGCCAGCACCTGGCCGCAGATGCTGCTGGCGGCGCTGGGCGTCGGGCTGGCCGGCGGCTCCTTCGCCGTGGGCGTCGCCTATGTCTCGCGCTTCTATGCCGAGGGACGGCAGGGCACGGCGCTGGGCATCTTCGGCACCGGCAATGTCGGCGCCGCGGTGACCAAGTTCGCCGCGCCCTTCGTCATGCTGGCCCTGGGCTGGCAGGCGACCGCGCAGATCTGGGCCGGCGCGCTGGCACTGACCGCCGTGCTGTTCTGGCTGCTGAGCAAGGACGACCCGGTCACCGCCGCCGGGCAAGGCCGCAAGACGTCGCTGCGGGCCGAGCTCGCGCCGCTGGGCCAGATGCGGGTCTGGCGCTTCTCGGCCTATTACTTCTTCAGCTTCGGCGGCTTCGTGGCGCTGGCGCTGTGGCTGCCGCATTACCTGACGCAGGTCTACGGCTTCGGTGTCGGGACTGCGGGCATGATCGGCGCGGCCTATTCCATCCCCGGCTCGATCTTCCGCGCCTATGGCGGGGTGCTTTCCGACCGGATCGGCGCGCGGGCGGTGATGTACGCGACCTTCCTCGTCTCGCTGGCCGCGACGGCGATTCTGTCGATCCCGGCGGGCGTGCCGGTGCCGGTCTTCCTGGCGGTGATCTTCGTGCTGGGCTTCGTCATGAGCCTGGGCAAGGCCGCCGTCTACAAGCACATCCCCAGCTATTACCCCGGCCATGTCGGCGCGGTCGGCGGGCTCGTGGGCATGATCGGCGGCCTGGGCGGCTTTGCGCTGCCGCTGCTGTTCGGCTGGCTGCGCGACCAGACCGGGCTGTGGTCCAGCTGCTTCATGGCGCTGTTCCTGCTGGTCGGGCTCTGCGCGCTCTGGATGCACGCCTCGATCCGCCAGATGGGCCGCGCGCCGCTGCAAACCGCCTGAGAAAGGAGTCCCGCGATGAAGAAACTTGTCGTCATCGGCGCCGGCATGGCCTCGGGCCGCCTGCTGGAGCAGCTGTTCGAGGCCGCGCCCGGCGAATGGCATGTCACCCTGTTCAACGCCGAGCCGCGCGGCAACTACAACCGGCTGATGCTCTCGCCGGTCCTGTCGGGCGAAAAGACCTATGAGCAGATCGTCACCCACGACGCGGACTGGTATGCCGCCCATGGCGTCGATTGCCGCTTCGGCGAGCCGGTGGTGCGGATCGATCGCGCCAATCGCGCCGTCTATTCCAATTCGGGCGGTGCGCCCTATGACGCTCTGGTCATCGCCACCGGCTCGGCGCCCTTCATCATCCCGGTGCCGGGCAGCGACCTGCCGGGCGTGGTGACCTATCGCGACCTGGAAGACACCAATGCGATGATCGAGGCCGGTATCGCCGGCAAGGATGCCGTGGTGATCGGCGGCGGGCTCCTGGGCCTTGAGGCCGCGGCCGGCATGGCGGCGCGTGGGGCCCGCGTCACCGTCGTCCACCTGATGGGCCACCTGATGGAGCGGCAGCTGGACCCCGCCGCCGGCTACCTGCTGCAGCGCGATCTGGAGCGGCGCGGCATCAAGGTGCATTGCAAGGGCGCCACCAAGGCGATCCTGGGCCATGGCCGCGCCGAGGCGGTGCTGCTGGAAGACGGCACCGTCCACCCCGCCGACCTGGTCTGCATGGCCGTCGGCATCCGTCCGGAGGTGCGGCTGGCCAATGACGCGCATCTGGAGGTCGAGCGCGGCATCGTCGTCGACGACGCCCTGCGCACCAGCGACCCGCATATCTTCGCGCTTGGCGAATGCGTCGAGCATCGTGGCCAGGTCTTCGGCCTTGTCGCGCCGCTTTACGACCAGGCCAAGGTGCTGGCCCGGACCCTGCTGGGCGAGGAGGCCGCGTTCCGCCCGGTGCAGACCGCGACCAAGCTGAAGGTGACGGGCTGCGACCTGTTCAGCGCCGGCGATTTCGCCGAAGGCGAGGGGCGCGAGGACATCGTGTTCCGCGACCCCGGCCGCGGCATCTACAAGCGGCTGGTATTGGAGAACGACCGCATCATCGGCGTGGTCATGTATGGCGACACCGCCGACGGCAACTGGTTCTACGGGCTGATGAAGGACGAAACCGACATCAGCGAGATGCGCGACACGCTGATCTTCGGCCCGGCCTTCCAGGGGGGGACCGCGCTGGACCCTATGGCGGCCGTTGCAGCCTTGCCGCCTGAAGCGGAGATCTGCGGCTGCAACGGCGTCTGCAAGGGAACCATCGTCGCCGCGGTGCAGGGCGGCGCGCATACGCTCGATGCGGTGCGCGCCTGCACCAAGGCCAGCGGCTCCTGCGGCACCTGCACCGGGCTGGTCGAGCAGGTGATGAAGCTGACACTGGGCGACGGCTTCGTCGCGCCCGCGCCCGCCGGCATGTGCAAATGCACCGACCACAGCCACGAGGACGTGCGGCGGCTCATCAAGTCCATGGGGCTGAAGTCGATCCCGGCGGTCATGCAGGAACTGGGCTGGAAGACCGTGGGCGGTTGCCATTCCTGCCGCCCGGCGCTGAACTATTACCTGCTGGCCGAATACCCGCTGGACTATCGCGACGACCGCCAGTCGCGCTTCGTGAACGAAAGGAACCACGCCAATATCCAGAAGGACGGCACCTATTCCGTGGTGCCGCGCATGTGGGGCGGCGTCACCACCCCGCAGGAGCTGCGCGCCATCGCCGACGCGGCCGAAAAATATGCCGTTCCCATGGTCAAGGTCACCGGCGGCCAGCGCATCGACCTGCTGGGTGTCAAGAAACAGGACCTGCCGCATATCTGGGCCGACCTGAACGCCGCCGGGCTGGTCTCGGGCCATGCCTATTCCAAGGGGCTGCGCACGGTGAAAACCTGCGTCGGCAGCGAGTTCTGCCGCTTCGGCACCCAGGATTCGACGGGCCTCGGCATCCGGCTGGAAAAGCTGCTCTGGGGTTCGTGGACGCCGCACAAGGTCAAGCTGGGCGTCTCGGGTTGCCCCAGGAACTGCGCCGAGGCGACCTGCAAGGATGTGGGCGTGATCTGCGTCGACAGCGGCTACCAGATCAGCGTCGCCGGCGCCGCCGGGATGGAGGTGAAGGAGACCGAGCCCCTGGCCTCGACCCCCTGCGAGGACGAGGCGGTCGAGATCATCACCGCCTTCGTCCAGCTTTACCGCGAGCACGCGCGCTATCTGGACCGGCCCTATAAATGGGTGGCCAAGGTCGGGCTCGACTGGGTCAAGGAACAGATCGCCGACCTGCCGGCCCGCCGCGCGCTGGTCGAGCGCTTCGAGATCAGCCAGTCGGTCTATCGCCGCGACCCCTGGGCCGAACATTCCACCACCACCGAGACGCCCCGATGGGCGCCCCTTGCCGATCTGACCCTGGAGGCCGCGGAATGACCGTTTTCATCGATATCGGAGCCCTGGAGGACATTCCCCGGCAGGGCGCGCGGGTGATCCGCACCGCGCAGGGCTGCGTCGCCGTGTTCCGCACCCTGGACGACCGGGTGTTTGCGCTGGACGACCGCTGCCCGCACAAGGGCGGTCCGCTGTCCGAGGGCATCGTGCATGGCGATCGGGTGACCTGCCCGCTGCACAATTGGGTGTTCGACATGAACTCGGGCGCTGCGCAGGGCGCCGACGAGGGCGCGGTCCGCACCTGGCCCGTCCGCGTCGAACAGGGCCGCGTCCTGATCAGCGCCGAACTCGTCTCGCGCCCCCGCGCCGCCTGAAGGAGCACGCTCATGTCCTATGTCAATCCTGCCGATTTTGCGAAGAAGATGATCGATGCCGGCGAGGCCAAGGTCTTCATGTCCACCAAGGACACGCTGATCCGCGCCTATATGGCCGGAGCGATCCTGGCGCTGGCCGCCGCCTTCGCCGTGACCGTCACCGTGAACACCGGCGAGCCGCTGATCGGCGCGCTGCTGTTCCCGGTCGGCTTCTGCATGCTCTACCTGCTGGGCTTCGACCTGCTCACCGGGGTGTTCACGCTGGTGCCGCTGGCGCTGATCGACCGGCGCCCGGGGGTGACGGTCCAGGGCATGCTGCGCAACTGGGGCCTGGTCTTTGCCGGCAATTTCGCCGGCGCCTTCACCGTCGCGGTGTTCATGGCGATCATCGTCACCTTCGGCTTTTCCGAGGCGCCGAATGCGGTGGGCGAAAAGATCGGCCATATCGGCGAGGGGCGGACGCTCGGCTATGCCGCCCATGGCGCGGCGGGGATGCTGACGCTGTTCGTCCGCGCGGTCATGTGCAACTGGATGGTCTCGACCGGCGTCGTGGCGGCGATGATGTCCACCAGCGTCTCGGGCAAGGTCATCGCCATGTGGATGCCGATCCTGATCTTCTTCTACATGGGGTTCGAGCATTCCATCGTGAACATGTTCCTGTTCCCGGCGGGCCTGCTGCTGGGCGGGCAGTTCACCATCATGGACTATATGATCTGGAACGAGATCCCGACCGTGCTGGGCAACCTGGTCGGCGGGCTGACCTTTGTCGGCGCGATGATCTATGCCACGCATCACAAGACCTCGCCCCGGCGTGCGGCGGATACGCCCGCCGAAGCCCCCGCCGCCGTTCCTGCCGAGTGAGGGGCCCATGCAGACCATCCGCACCACCTGTCCCTATTGCGGCGTGGGCTGCGGCGTGCTGGCGACGCCCGACGGCAAGGGCGGGCTGGGCATCGCGGGCGACCCCGATCATCCGGCGAACCGGGGCCGGCTTTGCGTCAAGGGCTCGGCGCTTGGCGAGACGGTCGGCCATGCCGGTCGGCTGCTTACCCCGCGCATCCATGGCCGAGAGGCCGGCTGGGACGAGGCGCTGGATCTGGTCGCCCGCCGGTTTTCCGAAACCATCGCCGAGCACGGACCGGATTCGGTCGGCTTCTACGTCTCGGGGCAGCTGCTGACCGAGGATTACTATGTCGCCAACAAGCTGATGAAGGGCTTCATCGGCTCGGCCAATATCGACACCAATTCGCGGCTTTGCATGGCCTCGGCCGTCGCGGGGCACCGGCGGGCCTTCGGCACCGACACGGTGCCGGGGCTCTACGAGGATCTGGAACTGGCCGATACGGTGGTGCTGGTCGGCTCGAATCTGGCCTGGTGCCATCCGGTGCTTTACCAGCGGCTGGCCGCGGCGCGCGAGGCGCGGGGCACGCGGGTCGTGGTGGTCGATCCGCGCCGCACCGCGACTTGCGACATTGCCGACCTGCATCTGCCGCTGGCGCCGGGTTCGGATGCGGCGCTGTTCAACCTGCTTCTGGCAGAAATAGCCAGAAATTCAGACCACTGCATGGATAACCTCGACGGTGTCGAGGATACGCTGGCCGCTGCGCGCGCGACATCACCCGCGGCAACCGGGCTGGCGCATAGCCAGCTGCGGCAGTTCTTCGACCTGTGGCTGCACAGCGACAAGGTGATGTCGGTCTGGTCGCAGGGCGTGAACCAGTCCGACAGCGGCACCGACAAGGTGAATGCGATCCTGAACTGCCATCTCGCCAGCGGCCGCATCGGCCGGCCCGGCATGGGGCCGCTCAGCGTCACCGGCCAGCCCAATGCCATGGGCGGGCGCGAGGTCGGCGGGCTGGCCAACATGCTGGCCTGCCATCTGGAGATCGAGAACCCCGCGCATCGCGAGGCCGTGCGCGCCTTCTGGAGCGCCCCGCGCATGGCCGGGCGGCCGGGGCTGAAGGCCGTGGACATGTTCCGCGCCGTCGAGGACGGCCGGATCAAGGCGCTGTGGATCGTCTGCACCAACCCGGCTGCGACCATGCCCGAGGCCGATCGCGTCGCCCGCGCTATCGCCGGCTGCGATTTCACCGTGGTCTCGGACATCATGGCGCGGACCGACACCGTGCGGCTGGCGCATGTGGCCCTGCCGGCGACCGGCTGGGGCGAAAAGGACGGCACGGTGACGAATTCCGAGCGCCGCATCAGCCGCCAGCGCCGGACGCTGGCCCCGGCCGGGCAGGCGCGCGACGACTGGCGCATCCTGGCCGAGGTCGGTCGCCGCATGGGCTGGGCCGAGGCTTTCGGCTGGACCAGCCCGGCCGAGGTCTTTGCCGAACACGCGGTGCTGTCCGGCGTCGCAGGCAGCCTGGGCAGCGATTTCGACATCTCGGCCCATGCCGGCATCACCCCGGCGGAATATGACGTGCTGCAACCCTTCCTGTGGCCGCAATCGGCGGGCAGGCAGGGCGGGCGGTTCTTTGGCGACGGGCGGTTTCATACGCCCTCGGGCCGGGGGCGGATGGTCGCGGTCACGCCGCGCACGCCGCAGCCGGTGGATGGGGATCATCCGTTCCGGCTGAACACCGGCCGGGTGCGCGACCATTGGCACAGCATGACCCGCACCGGCCTGTCGCCGCGCCTGTCCCGCCATCTGGCCGAGCCCTTCCTGGAACTGCACCCAAGCGACGCGGCCCGGCTGGGTCTGGCACCCGCGAGTCTGGCCGAGGTCGAAAGCCCGCAGGGCCGGGCCGTGCTGCGGGTGCTGGTGACCGACCGGGTGGCGCCGGGCCATCCCTTCGCCCCGATGCACTGGACGGGAGAGACCGCGCCCTTGGGCCGGGTCGATGCGCTGGTGCCGGGGCTGACCGATCCGGTCTCGGGCCAGCCGGCGCTGAAATCGGCACCGGTGGCGATCCGGCCCTTTGCCGCGCGCTGGTTCGGCTTTGCCGTCTCGGCGGGTGCGATCCGGCCGGATTGCGCCTATTGGGCGCGGGCCACGCTGCCGCGCGGCGAGCAGGCCGAACTGGCCGGGCTGGAGGTGCCGCAGGACTGGACTGCCCATGCCCGCGCGCTGTTCGGCCTTTCGGACGAGCCGCTGGTGCTGCACGACCGCGCCCGCGGACAGGTTCGGCTGGCCTTCCTGCGCGAGGGCCGGCTGCAGGCGGCGCTGTTCGTGGCGCCCGGGCCGGTGGGCCTGTCGCGCAGCCATGTCGCGGATCTGCTGGGCGAGGAGGGCGCGGGGGCGCTGGCCGGGCGTCCCGGCGCTGACCGACCGGACGAAGGCGCGCTGGTCTGCGCCTGTTTCGGCATCGGCGTGAACAGCATCGTGCAGGCCATCGCCAGCCAGCGCCTGACCACGGTCGAGGCGGTGGGGCAGGCGCTGCGGGCGGGCACCAATTGCGGCTCGTGCCGGCCCGAGATCCGGGCGCTGCTGGACGCAGGCACCGCCTGCCGCGCAGCGGCTGAGTAGGGCCCTAGGCGCCGTCTCCGGCAAAGACCATGGCGCTGCCGGGCAGGGCGGCCAGCCGGATCATGCTGCCGGGCGCGGGCAGGACCAGCCCGGGAATGCGGGATTTCATCGCCGCCCCGCCGGGCTCCAGCCGGGTCTCGATCAGGCTTTCGCGGCCCAGATAGCGAGCGCGCTCGACCCGCGCCGGGGTGCCGCCGGTCTCGGCCGGGACCAGGTGCTGCGGGCGGATGACGACCTCGGCCCGGCTGCCTTCGGCAAGGCCGGGGGCGGGAAAGCTGCCCAGCACGGTCTGCACCCGGCCGCCCGCCACCCGACCCGAGACGATGTTCAGGTCCGAGAAAAATGCCGCCACGCCGCGATCCGCCGGGCGGTCGTAAAGCTCGTCCGGGCGGCCTTCCTGGATCAGCCGGCCCCGGCGCATGACCGCGATGCGATGGCCCATCAGCATCGCCTCCTCGGGGTCGTGGGTGACCATCAGCACCGTGGTCTCGGTCTCGCGCAGCAGGTCCAGCGCCGCGTCGCGCACCCCGTCGCGCAGCCGGTGGTCGAGGCTCGAGAAAGGCTCGTCCATCAGCATCAGGCAGGGGCGCGGCGCCAGGGCCCGGATCAGCGCGACGCGCTGCTGCTCGCCGCCCGAAAGCTCGTGCGGGTATTTCGCGGCATGACCGGACAGGCCGACCCGCTCCAGCAGTTCCCCGATTCGGGTGCGGTTCTGCCGGGCCGGGCCCTGCAGGCCGAAACCGACATTGGCCGCCACGTCCAGATGCGGGAACAGCGCGAAATCCTGGAACACCAGCCCCACCGGCCGCCGCTCGGGCGGCAGGAAGGCGCCGGCATCGGACATGGCCTGGCCGCCGATGCGGACGGCGCCGGAATCGGGCCGCTCGATGCCGGCGATCATCCGCAGCGTGGTGGACTTGCCGCAGCCCGAAGGGCCGAGCAGGCAGGTCACCTCGCCCCGTGCCACGCGGAAGCCGACATCCTCGACCGCCGAGACCGGGCCGAAGCGGCGGCACAGCGCCTCAACCTCCAGCATGGGCCGGAATGGCGCGGCATCAGGCGCGTCGTCCCGCGCGTCCATCTGGCTGGCCCAGGGGGGAGGGCTGGCGAATTGGTTCATCGGCATCCCTTCGTCTGGCGACCGTAACCGGATGATCTTTGTTTACTTTGCTAATTAGTTTAGTAAACATGTCGAGAAATCGCAAGGAGGACAGGCTGATGCGTGTTGGACTATCTGGACTGATCGGTGCCGTGCTGGCTGCGCAGGCGGTTGCCGCAAGCGCCCAGGAGCTGAATCTTTACACCACGCGTGAGCCGAATCTGATCGAGCCGCTGCTGGCCTCTTTCAGCGAATCGACCGGGGTGAAGGTGAACACCATCTTCCTCAAGGACGGGCTGGCCGAGCGGGTCGAGCAGGAGGGCGAGGCTTCGCCCGCCGACGTGCTGATGACCGTGGACATCGGCAACCTGGTCGATCTGGTCAATCGCGGCCTGACCCAGCCGGTCGAATCCGAGGCGCTGACCGCCGCCATCCCCGAGAACCTGCGCGACAAGGACGGCAACTGGTTCGCGCTGTCGCAGCGGGCGCGGGTGCTTTACGCCGATAAGGACCTGGACCTGTCCAGCTTCACCTATGAGGATCTCGCCAAGCCGGAATGGCAGGGCAAGGTCTGCATCCGCTCGGGTCAGCATCCGTATAACGTGGCGCTGACCGCCTCCTATATCGTGCATCATGGCGAGGAAGCCGCGAAGACCTGGCTGGAAGGCGTCAAGGCGAACCTGGCCCGCACCGCCGGCGGCGGCGACCGCGATGTGGCCCGCGACATCATGGGCGGCATCTGCGAGATCGGCATCGCCAATTCCTATTATGTCGGCCTGATGCGCAGCGGCGCCGGCGGTCCCGAGCAGGAGGAATGGGTCAAGGCGATCAAGGTCGTCCTGCCGACCTTCGAGGGCGGCGGCACCCAGGTGAACGTCTCGGGGGCGGCGGTGGCCAAGCACGCGCCGAACAAGGACCAGGCGGTGCAGCTGCTGGAATACCTGGTTTCGGACGAGGCGCAGAAGATCTATGCCGAGGCGAATTTCGAATATCCGGTCAAGCCCGGCGTCGCGGTCAGCCCGGTGATCGAGGATATTGCCGATCTCAATGCCGACGGCACCGACCTGACCGAGATCGCCCGCCAGCGCAAGGCGGCGAGCGAGCTGGCCGAGGCGGTGGGCTTCGACAACTGATCCCGTCGCTGAACCTGTGGCCGGCGCAGGCCCCATGACCCCGGAACTGGCACGAAGCTCCCGCCTCCGCGCGGGGGGTGGCTGGCAGGCGGCAGCTCTGGCTGTCGCCGTGCTGGTTCTGCTGCCGGTGCTGGCGCTGGGGCTGTTCGCGCTTCGGGGCAGTCCGGGGCTCTGGGCGCATCTGGTCAGCAACGTGCTGCCGGTCGCGGCGCGGCAGACGGTGATCCTGCTTCTGGGCGTCGGCTTCATCGTCGCGACGCTGGGCACGGTAACGGCCTGGCTGGTCGCGGCCTGCGACTTTCCCGGGCGGCGCATTTTCGGCTGGGCGCTGCTGCTGCCCTTGGCGGTGCCGACCTATATCGTCGCCTATGCCTATCTGGACCTTCTGCATCCGGTCGGCCCGGTGCAGGGCGCGATCCGCGGCTGGCTGGGCTATGCCAGCCCGCGCGAGTTCCGCCTGCCCGACATCCGCTCGATGCCGGGCTGCATCCTGCTGCTGGGGCTGGTGCTTTACCCCTATGTCTACCTGCCGGTGCGGGCGCTGTTCGCCATGCAGGCCGGCAACCTGCTGGATGCGGGCCGCACGCTGGGGGCGGGGCCGGTCGCCACCTTCCTGCGCGTGGCGATTCCGCTGGCCCGGCCCGCCGTCGCCATCGGCACGGCGCTGGCGCTGATGGAGGCGATGAACGATATCGGCGCGGCCGAGTTCCTGGGCGTGCGCACCCTGACCGTCTCGGTCTATTCGACCTGGATCAACCGCTCGGACCTGCCGGGGGCGGCGCAGATCGCGCTGGCGATGCTGGCCATCACCATGGCGCTGGTCATGCTGGAGCGGCGCGGCCGCAAGCGCCAGCGTTACGCGGCCGGCGCGCAGCCCCTGCGGCGCACGCGCCTGCGCGGCTGGCGGGCCTGGGGTGCGACGCTGGTCTGCGCGCTGCCGGTCGCCTTCGGCTTCGCGGCGCCGGCCTGGTATCTGGTCGGTGCGGCCTGGGCGCGATACCGCTTCGCCGGCCTGTCGCCGCGCATCCTCGAGGAGGCCGGCAACACCGCCTTCTTCGCCGCGCTGGCGACGCTGGTCGCGCTGCTCTTGGGACTGGTGGTAACCGGCGCGGCGCGGATGCGGCCCGGACGGCTGACCCAGACCATGGCGCGGCTTTCGACGCTGGGCTATGCGGTGCCGGGCACCATCCTGGCCATCGGGCTTCTGCCGGTGATCGCGCTGGCCGACCGCCAGATCGCCGCCGCCTCGCAGGCGCTGCTGGGCGTGGGGCCGGGGCTTTTGCTGCTCGGCTCGGGGGCGGCGCTGATCTATGCCTATGTCGCGCGCTTCCTTGCCATCGCCACCGGCGGCATCGAGGCGGGGCTGAGCCGGGTGCCGCGCTCGCTCGACCATGTGGCGCGGACGCTGGGCCGCAGCCCCGGCCAGGTGTTCCGCGAGGTGCATGTGCCGATCTCGCGACCGGCGCTGGCGGCCTCGGGACTGCTGATCTTCGTCGATTGCGTCAAGGAACTGCCCGCCACGCTGCTGCTGCGGCCGCTGAACTTCGAGACTCTCTCGACGCATCTTTACGGCGAGGCGGCGCGCGGCACCTACGAGGACGCCGCCATCGCCGCGCTGATCATCGTGGCCATCGGCATCCTGCCGGTCATGGTGCTGGCGCGGACGATCCGGCGATGACTGCGGCAGATTGTCCCTTTCGCGCGGCGCGGATTTCTGACAGGGCTGCGCGCATGCAGGTTCGGGGCGCATATCGTAATGCAGGGCTGACGCGCGGCGCACGGCTGTTCCGCTGGCTGGCGGTGCTGCCCTTCCTGCTGTTCTCGCTGATCCTGCCCGGCACCATGGTCGCCCGCGACGCGCAGGGCAGCATCACCGTGGTGCTCTGCTCGGGCGAGGGGCCGGTCGAGATGGCCGTGGCCGCCGATGGCAGCCTGGTCCCGGCCGGCAAGGCCTCGCATGGCGATCCGCATGGCTGCGACTGGGCACCGCATGGCCAGCCGCTTCTGGAGGGCACCATGCAGGCGGCTGCGACGCCGCTGTTGCAGGCGCTGCGCATGGCGCGGGCGCTGGACCGGCCCGGCCCGCCGCATCGCGTCGAGATGCTGGTCCCCTCGGCGCGGGGACCGCCGGCACGCGTCTGATCCGAGCTTTCCGATCCGCGCGGCCACGGGCCGGCGGTTCACGCCCTTATTCAGACGAGAACGATCATGAAGAACCCTGTCTTTGGCGCGTTCTGCGCCTCGGCGCTGGCCCTTGCCGCCGCGCCCGCCCTTGCCCATGCCACGCTGGAGCAGTCCGAGGCCCGCGCCGGCGCCGCCTATCGCGCGGTGATCCGCATCGGCCATGGCTGCGACGGCCAGGCGACCAACACCCTGCGCGTGCAGCTGCCCGAGGGCTTCTACAATGCCAAGCCCATGCCCAAGGCCGGCTGGACGCTGGAAACGGTCAAGGGCCCCTATGCCCAGCTCTTCGACAATCACGGCACGCCGATGACCGAGGGCACGCGGGAGGTGGTCTGGTCGGGCGGCGATCTGCAGGACGACTGGTATGACGAATTCGTCATCCGCGGCACGGTCGGCGCCGATGTGACTCCGGGAACGGTGCTGTATTTCTCGACCGTGCAGGAATGCGCGGACGGCAAGGAGGAATGGATCGATGTCACCGGCAGCAAGGAAGTCCCGAACCCCGCCCCGGGCGTGACGGTCACGGCGGGCAAGGTCGGGCATGGCCACGGCCATGATCACGGCGACCATGCGAAGGCCGGGCCGATCACGCTGGGCGACCTGACGCTGAGCGGGTCCTTCACCCGCGCCACGCCCCCCGGTGCCCCGGTGGCGGGCGGTTTCCTGACCGTCGCCAATGCCGGCGCGGACGACCGGCTGGTCTCGGCCAGCGTCGATTTCGCCGGCCGGGCCGAGATCCACGAGATGGCGATGGAGGGCGATGTCATGAAGATGCGCCAGCTTGCCGAGGGCCTGCCGATCCCGGCCGGGGCGACGGTTGAACTGAAGCCCGGCGGCTATCACCTGATGTTCATGGAGCTGAAGCAGCCGCTGGTCGAGGGCGAGACCGTGAATGTCACGCTGCATTTCGAGAAGGCCGGCGAGGTCGAGGTGCCGATGACGGTCGGGCCGATGAATGCCGGCAAGCACGGCGGAAAGGATGGTGGACATGGCGGACATTAAGCGGGGCTCGGGGTTGCGTCCCTTGCGCTATGCGCTCTGGGCGCTGGTGGTGCTGGCGCTGGCCGGACTGGGCTGGTTCCAGTTCGTCGCGCCCCGTGCGGGCTCGGGCTCGCTGAGCGATGCCGGCACCGCCTCGCTGGGTCGGGGCGATTACCGCCTCACCGCCACGGACGGCACGGAATTCACCCAGGCGACGCTGCAGGGCCAGCCCTCGGCGGTGTTCTTCGGCTTCACCCATTGCCCGGACGTCTGCCCGACCACGCTGGGCGACGTCGCGAGCTGGCAGGAGGAGCTGGGCGAGGCCGGCAAGGATCTGCGGGTGTTCTTCGTCACCGTCGACCCCGAGCGCGATACGGTCGAGGCGTTGCGCGAATATGTCTCGTGGGTGCCGGGCGTGGTCGGCGTCTCGGGCGCGCCGGAAGAGGTCGCCAAGGCGGTCAAGGCCTTCCGCATCTATGCCCGCAAATCGCCGCAAGAGGGCGGGGATTACAGCATGGACCATTCCTCGACCTTGCTGCTGTTCGACCGCGACGGCGATTATGCCGGGCTGATCGGCTATCAGGAGGACCGCGAGCGGGCCATGGCCAGCCTGCGGCGCCTGCTGGAAAGCTGACGCGCGCGGCGCCGGCCCGCCCCGCGCCGAGGATCCCTGGGCGGTGCCGCTTCCATGCGGCCTGCCCGAAGTCGCTTCTTCTGATATCCGAAATGTTTTGGAACGCACCGATGCGGCCGGTTTGACGAGGCTGTGGCCGATTCGCGCCGCGAAAGCGACCTGGCATCCGAAACGATCAGGGTGATGTTAGCGCATGACATAAGGGTGTGCATCCCGGTCCGCCGATCTCGCCCCGCCTTAGCGAATTTTTCCCGGGAATCGATGGTTTTTTGCCGCTCTCTTGCGGTTCTCCGCCCGCTTCTGCTCGCGTGCCGGCGGAATTCTTGACCGGAACAGCGCGATGCGCTAGGAATTACCGAAAGGTTTCGGATCGCATTTGAGAAAGGCGCGCAGGCGCCCGGATTGCAAGCTGGTGCTGGGGAGGCACCTTGAAAAAGGGGAGGAATTCATGGGGAAATTCAGCCGGGGGGCGCTGCGTCCGGTGGTATTGGCCGCGCTGATGGGCGGCATCGCGCTGCCCGCCGTGGCGGACGAGCTGTTCTATGTCGCGGGCGGCGTCGGCAAGCAGGCCCAGCACTTCAAGGAGCTTGTGAAGCCCTGGGAGGAACGCAGCGGCCATACCGTGACGCTGGTGCCGATGCCGCAGTCCAGCTCGGACCAGTTCGCGCAATACCGGCTGTGGCTGGCGGCGGGCACCAGGGACGTTGACCTGTATCAGACGGACGTAATCTGGGCGCCGCAGCTTTCCGAATATTTCGTCGATCTGTCCGAGGCGGCCAAGGACATCGTCGGCGAACATTTCCCCTCGGTCATCGAAAGCCAGACCACGGACGGCAAGCTGGTGGCGCTGCCGCTTTATACCGATGCCCCGGCGCTTTACTACCGCGCGGACCTGCTGGAGAAATACGGCAAGGAGGTGCCCGGCACCTGGGCCGAGCTGACCGAAACCGCCAGGCTGATCCAGGACGGCGAGCGGGCCGCGGGGCAGGGCGACCTGTGGGGCTTCGTCTGGCAGGGCAATGCCTATGAGGGGCTGACCTGCAACGCGCTGGAATGGGTGAAATCCTTTGGCGGCGGCCAGATCGTCGAGGCGGACGGCGCCGTCTCGATCAACAATCCGCAGGCAGTGGCGGCGCTGGAACTGGCGGCCAGCTGGATCGGCACCATCAGCCCGCGCGGCGTGCTGGCGCACAAGGAAGAAGAGGCGCGCGGCGTCTGGCAGACCGGCAACGCCGTTTTCATGCGCAACTGGCCCTATGCCTTCGCGCTGAGCGCGGGCGCGGACAGCGCGGTCAAGGGCAAGTTCGACGTGGCGCCGCTGCCGGCGGGCTCGGAGGAGACCGGATCGGCCTCGACGCTGGGCGGTTGGAACGTCGCGGTGTCGAAATTCTCGACCAAGCAGGAGGCGGCGGTCGATCTGGCGCTCTATCTCGCCTCGGCCGAGGCGCAGAAGCGCCGCGCGCTGCTGGACGGCAACCTGCCGACCGTGGTCGCGCTCTACGACGACCCCGAGATCGCCGAGGCGGTGCCGCTGATCCCGCGCTGGAAAGAGGTCTTCGCCAATGCCGTGCCGCGCCCCTCCGGGCCGGTCAAGAGCAAGTATAACGAGGTCTCGTCGAAATTCTGGTCGGCCGTGCATGACACGCTGTCGGGCAAGGGCACGGCGGCCGAGAACCTGGAACTGCTGGAGCTGGATCTGACCGATCTGCAAGGCTCGGGCTGGTAAGGCGCGTTGCGGGGGCTGGCGGGTTCGCGCCGGCCCCGACCGGCCCCTGCGGCCGATGAGGAGTTTCCCCCATGACTGACCCCATCGCGGGCCGCCCCGGCGGTCCCAGCCTGCGGCAGCGTCGGCAAAGGGCTGCCTTCTGGTTCCTGGCCCCCATGCTTTTCGCGCTGCTCTGCGTCGCGGCCTGGCCGCTGGCGCGCACCATCTGGTTCTCGTTCACCAACACCACGCTGTCGAACCTTTACGGCGGCGAGTGGATCGGCTTCGACAATTACCTGTCGATGCGCACGCTGTCCTCGGGGCGGGTGGTCTGGCGCGGCACGCTGGTCGATCCGGCCTGGTGGAACGCGGTCTGGAACACCGTCCGCTTCTCGCTGATCTCGGTCGGGTTCGAGACGGTGCTGGGCCTGATCGTGGCGCTGGTGCTGAATGCCGAGTTCAAGGGCCGCGCCCTGGTGCGCGCCGCCATCCTGATCCCTTGGGCGATCCCGACCATCGTCTCGGCCAAGATGTGGGCCTGGATGCTGAACGACCAGTTCGGGATCCTGAACGACATCCTGCTGCGGCTGGGGCTGATCGGCGAAAAGATCGCCTGGACCGCCAGCACCGAGACCGCGATGACCGCCGTGCTGATCGTCGATATCTGGAAGACCACGCCCTTCATGGCGCTGCTGATCCTGGCCGGCTTGCAGATGGTGCCGCGCGACATCTACGAGGCGGCGCGGATCGACGGCATCCATCCGGTCAAGGTGTTCTTCCGCGTCACCCTGCCGCTGATCAAGCCGGCGCTGATGGTGGCGGTGATCTTCCGCATGCTGGACGCGCTGCGCATCTTCGACCTGATCTATGTGCTGACGCCGAACAGCTCGGCCACCAAGACCATGTCGGTCATCAGCCGCGAGAACATGATCGACTTCGACAAGTTCGCCTATGGCGCGGCGCAATCGACGCTGCTCTTCGCGATCATCGCCGTCTTCGTCAGCGCCTATATCTGGCTCGGCCGCGTGGACCTGGGCGGGGAGGGCTCGAAATGACCCGTCACAAGCTGCTGAAACAGATCGGCTTTTACGCGCTGGTCGTGGTGATCGTCGTCTTTTCGGTCTTTCCCTTCTACTATGCCGTCGTGACCAGCTTCGCCTCGGGGACGGCGCTGTTTCGGGTGAACTACCTGCCTTCGGGATTCGACCTGCGCAACTACCAGGCGGTGCTGGGGTCGAGGAACTTCCTTTATTCCATCGGCAACTCGCTGATCATCGCGACGCTGACGGTCGGGTTGTCGCTGTTCCTGGGCGTCACCGCCTCATACGCGCTGGCGCGGGTGCGGTTCCGGGGGCGGGGGCTGCTGCTGATGACCATCCTGGCCGTGTCGATGTTCCCGCAGATCGCGGTTCTGGCAGGGCTGTTCGAGCTGGTGCGCTTTCTGGGCATCTTCAACACCCATTGGGCGATGATCCTGTCCTATACAATCTTCACGCTGCCCTTCACCGTCTGGGTGCTGACGACCTTCATGCGCGACCTGCCGGTCGAGATCGAGGAGGCGGCGATCGTCGACGGCGCCAGCCCCTGGATCATCATCACCCGCGTCTTCCTGCCGCTCTTGTGGCCGGCGATGGTGACCACCGGGCTTCTGGCCTTCATCGGCGCCTGGAACGAGTTCCTGTTCGCGCTGACCTTCACCAGCACCGAAAGCATGCGCACCGTGCCGGTGGCCATCGGCCTGCTCTCGGGCGCCTCCGAGCAGGAGATCCCCTGGGGTCCGATCATGGCCGCCTCGGTCATCGTCACGGTGCCGCTGATCGTCCTCGTCCTCATTTTCCAGCGCAAGATCGTGGCGGGCCTGACCGCCGGCGGCGTGAAAGGTTGAACCATGGCCAAGATCGAGTTGAAGAACGTCACCAAATCCTATGGCGGCTTGCAGGTCATCAAGGGCATCGACCTGGAGATCCGCAAGGGCGAGTTCATGGTCTTCGTCGGCCCGTCCGGCTGCGGCAAGTCCACGCTGCTGCGGCTGGTCTCGGGGCTGGAGGAGATCACCAGCGGCGACATGCTCTTCGACGGGCAGCGGGTGAACGACCTGGTGCCCTCGGATCGCGGCATCGCCATGGTGTTCCAGAGCTATGCGCTTTACCCGCACATGAAGGTCTATGACAACATGGCTTTCGGCATGAAGCTGGCCAAGGCCGGCAAAGCCGAGATCGACCGCCGCGTGCGCGAGGCGGCGCGGCTCTTGCAGATCGAGCATCTGCTGGACCGGCTGCCCAAGCAGCTGTCCGGTGGCCAGCGCCAGCGCGTCGCCATCGGCCGCGCTATCGTCCGCGACCCGCGCGTGTTCCTGTTCGACGAGCCGCTGTCGAACCTCGACGCGGCGCTGCGGGTGCAGACGCGGCTGGAGATCGCCCGGCTGCATCACGGCATGGAGGACGTGACGATGATCTACGTCACCCATGACCAGGTCGAGGCGATGACGCTGGCCGACCGCATCGCCGTGCTGCGCGACGGCAGGCTGGAGCAGGTCGGCACGCCCGCCGAGCTTTACGAGCGGCCGAACTCCACCTTCGTCGCCGGCTTTATCGGCAGTCCCAGGATGAACTTCCTGACCGACGGTTTCGCGCATGCGCATGACTGCGCCACCCTGGGCATCCGCCCCGAGCATATCGACATCGTCGAGGCTGGCCCCTGGTCGGGCGAGGTCGTCCATGCCGAGGATCTGGGCGCCGACCATTACCTTTTCGTCGAGATCGGCGCGGCCGAGCCCCTGGTCGTGCGCCAGCCCGGCAAGCTGGCCCGGCCGCTGGGCACGCGGCTGAGCCTGGCGCCGCGCTTGGGCCACCTGCACCGTTTCGACGCCAACGACGCGCCGATCCGCTGAAATCACCACCGCTCCCGCAGGGGAGCAACAAGGAGCGATGAATGACCATCCGAGTCACTGTCTGGGGCGAGAACGTCCACGAGCAGAAGAACAAGACCGTTGCGGGGATCTACCCGGACGGCATGCACAACACCATCGCCGCGGCGCTGAACCGCGACGCCGGCATCGCGGCCGGCAGCGTGACCCTGCAGGACCCCGAGCATGGGCTGACGGCCGAGAGGCTGGCCGAAACCAACGTGCTGATCTGGTGGGGCCATTGCGCCCATGGCGAGGTGCAGGACGCGGTGGTCGAGCGCGTGGCCGAGGCGGTCTGGTCCGGCATGGGCATGATCTTCCTGCATTCGGCGCATTTCTCGAAACCCTTCAAGCGGCTGATGGGCACGCCCTGCAACCTGACCTGGCGCGAGGCGGGCGAGCGTGAGCGGCTTTGGCTGACCTCGCGCAACCATCCCATCGCCGCCGGCCTGCCCGATCATTTCGAGCTGGAGCACGAGGAGATGTATGGCGAGCCCTTCGGCGTGCCCGAGCCGCTGGAGACCGTCTTCGTCAGCTGGTTCGCGGGCGGCGAGGTGTTCCGCTCGGGCCTGACCTACAAGCGCGGGGCCGGCAACGTGTTCTATTTCCGCCCCGGCCACGAAACCTATCCGACCTATCACGACGCCAATGTGCAGCGGGTGATCCTGAACGCGGTGAAATGGGCGCATAACCCGGCCGCGCGGCTGGCCGAGCCGACCGTCGCGCCCAATGTCCCGGTCGAGCAGGCGCTGGAGCCGATCGAGGAACGCGGTCCCAGGCTGCACGCCGCCGGCGAGGAGGGCTATCGCTGATGGTCCGGCTTCTCGTCATCGGCACCGGCGGCATGGCGGCGAACCATGCCCGCGCCTTCGCCGCCATCCCCGGCGTCGAGCTGGTGGGCGGCGTCGATCCGCGGCCCGGGCCGTTGGCCGCCTTCAATGCCGAGCATGGCATTCCGCGCGGCTTTGCCAGCCTGGACGAGGCGCTGGCCTGGGGCGGGTTCGACGCCGCGACCAACGTGACGCCGGATGCCGCGCATTATCCGACCACCATGCCGCTGCTGGCGGCGGGCAAGCATGTGCTGTGCGAAAAGCCGTTGGCCACCAATGCCGCGGATGCGGAAGCGATGGCCGATGCGGCGGCGCGGGCCGGGGTGGTGAACATGGTCAATCTCAGCTATCGCGACGTGCCGGCGCTGCAAAAGGCCGCGGCCATGGTCCGCGCGGGCGAGATCGGCGCGGTGCGGCATTTCGAGGCGAGCTACCTGCAAAGCTGGCTGACGCAGCCCAGCTGGGGCGACTGGCGGACCGACCCGAAATGGCTGTGGCGGGTTTCAACCGCGCATGGCTCCAAAGGGGTGCTGGGCGACGTCGGCATCCACATCCTCGATTTCGCCACCTTCATCGCCGGGCAGGACGCGGCGCAGGTTTCCTGCCTGCTCAAGACCTTCGACAAGGCGCCGGAGGGGCGGATCGGGGACTATGTGCTGGACGCCAATGACAGCGCCACCATGCAGATCGTGCTGGAAAACGGTGCGCTGGGGACGGTGGCGGCGACGCGCTTCGCCACCGGGCACCTGAACGACCTGCGGCTGCGGATCTACGGCGACCGGGGCGGGCTGGAGGTCTGCTTCGAGAACCGCGTCAGCCGGCTGCGCGCCTGCCTGTCGCCGGACCTGGAGATCGCCGCCTGGCACGAGGTCGACTGCCCGCCGGTGCCGACGATCTACCAGCGCTTCATCGCCGCGATCCGGGGCGAGGGCGCGGCCGATCCCGATTTCGCCCGCGGCGCGGCGCTGCAACGCCTGTTGGACCGGGCCGAGGAATCCTCGGTCGAGGCCGGGCTCAGCCTCGCTGTCTAGGCGCAACCGATCCGGCGGCGGCCCTCTCCTCCCTGCCGCCGCCGGACACCTTGCAAGGAGCATGGCATGACCCAGACCGTTCCCGCGCAGGCCCGCCGCGCGCCCCGCATCCGCCTTGGGATGGTCGGCGGCGGGCAGGGCGCCTTCATCGGCGCGGTGCACCGCATCGCCGCCCGCATCGACGACCGGTATGAGCTGGTCGCGGGCTGTTTTTCCTCGACGCCGGAAAAAAGCGCGGCCTCGGCGGCAGAGCTGGGTGTGAGCCGCGCCTATGGCGATTTTGCGCAGATGGCGATGCGTGAGGCGCGGCGCAAGGACGGGGTCGAGGCGGTGGCCATCGTCACCCCGAACCACCTGCACGCCCCCGTCGCCCGCGCCTTCCTGAAGCGCGGCATCCATGTCATCTGCGACAAGCCCCTGACCGCGTCCCTGCCCGAGGCGCGCAAGCTGGCCAAGGCGGCCGAAGGCTCGGATGCGCTGTTCGTGCTGACGCACAACTATACCGGCTATCCGATGGTGCGGCAGGCCCGCGCCATGACCTTGGCAGGCGAGCTGGGCGAGATCCGGCTGGTGCAGGTCGAATACGCGCAGGACTGGCTGGCCGAGCCCATCGAGCAGGCGGGCAACAAGCAGGCCGGCTGGCGCACCGATCCGGCGCGATCCGGCGCGGGCGGGGCCATCGGCGACATCGGCACCCATGCCTTCAACCTGGCCGCCTTCGTCACCGGGCTGGAACTGGAGGCGCTGGCCGCCGATCTGCACAGCTTCGTGCCGGGCCGGGCGGTCGACGACAACGGCCATGTGCTCTTGCGCTACCAGGGCGGGGCGCGCGGGATGCTGTGGTGTTCGCAGGTCGCCTCGGGCTGCGAGAACGCGCTGCGGCTGCGGGTCTATGGCAGCCGCGCCGGCATCGAATGGGCGCAGGAGGAGCCGAATGCCCTGTGGGTCACGCCGCTGGGCCGGCCGCGCTATCGGCTGTCGCGCGGCGGCGCCGGCACGGGGCTTGAAGCCGCGCGCCTGACCCGCATTCCCGCCGGCCATCCCGAGGGCTATCTGGAGGGTTTCGCGAATATCTATGCCGAGGCGGCGCGTGCCATCCTCGCCCGTCGCGAGGGCAGGGCGCCCGACCCGGCGGTGACGTTTCCCGGCATCCGCGAGGGGTTGGAGGGCGTGGCCTTCGTCGATGCCTGCCTGCGCTCCGGCAAGCGCAACGGCGCCTGGGTGGCGCTGGCGCTCTAGCCCGGAACCCCCGCCTTCCGCCGCATTGTCGCGCCGCTCCCATCGCGGCCATTGTTCCCGCCGTCCCGCCTATGCTACCTCGCGCCCCGAGAATGGAGGCGCGCGTGATCCTTTGCGAATTCGGTCCTGACGGCGGGCCGGTCCTGTTCCGGGACCCGCGGGAATTGCTGGTGGTGACCCGCCCCGAGGATGTGGCCTCCGCGCTCGGCCATCTCGAGGCCCGGCGCCGGCAGGGGGCCTGGATCGCGGGCTACCTGTCCTATGAGCTGGGCTATGCGCTGGAGCCGGTGCTGGCGCGCGAGATGCCGGCGGACCGGCGCACGCCGCTTATGGCTTTCGCCGTCCATGACGCGCCCGAACCGGCGCCGCCGCTGCCGGCGGGGGACGCGGCCCGGCTGGCACCGTTGAAGCCGATGATCTCGCAACAGGATTACGCGGCCGTCTTTGCCCGCACCCGCGACTATATCGCGGCCGGCGACTGCTACCAGATCAACCTGACCTTTCCCATCGGCTCGCGCCTGGTCTCCGGCTCGGCGCTGCAGCTTTACGCCGCGCTGGCCGCGCGCCAGCCGGTCGGATTCGGCGCCTATGCCGATCTGGGACAGGGGCCGGTGGTGGTCTCGCGCTCGCCCGAGCTGTTCTTCCGCCTCGATGCGCAGGGCCGGATCGAGGCGCGGCCGATGAAGGGCACCGCGCCGCGCGACCCCGATCCGGCGCGCGACGCGGCCTTGGCGGCGGCGCTGGCGGCATCGGAAAAGAACCGGGCCGAGAACCTGATGATCGTGGACCTGCTGCGCAACGACATTGCCCGCATCTCGCGCCTGGGCTCGGTGCGGGTGCCCGAGCTTTTCGCCGTGGACAGCTTCGCCACCGTGCACCAGATGAGTTCGCGCGTGGTCGGTCAGCTTGCGCAGCCGGCCGATCTGGGCGCGATGATGCGGGCGCTGTTTCCCTGCGGCTCGATCACCGGCGCGCCCAAGATCCGCGCCATGCAGATCATCCGCGAGGTCGAGCCGTTTCCGCGCGGGGTCTATTGCGGCGCGATCGGCTGGATGGCCCCGGACGGGGCGGCCTGTTTCTCGGTGGCGATCCGCACGCTGTCGGTCTGGCCGGATGGCGAGGTCATGCTGAATGTCGGCGGCGGCGTGGTGCAGGATTCGACCGCGGAAGGCGAATGGGAGGAGGCGCTATGGAAAGCCCGCTACGCGCAGGATCTGACGACCCCGAACTGCGGCTGATCGAGACGGTGCTGTGGGACGGCGCCGGCTGCCCGCGGATCGAGGGGCATCTGGCGCGGCTGGCGGCGGGGGCGCGGGCGCTCGGCTGGCCCTGCGACGCGCAGGCCGCCCGCGCCGCGCTGGTCGCGCCCGAGGGCCATCCGGCGCGGCTGCGGCTGACGCTGGACCGCCTGGGGCGGATCGAGGTGGCGCGTGCGCCCCTGCCGCAGTCGCGCCCGGAATGGCGGCTGGCGCTGGCCGGCACCCGGCTTCGCTCGGGCGATCCCTGGCTGCGGCTCAAGACCACACGCCGGGCGCATTACGACGCCGCCCGCGCCGCGCTGCCCGAGGGGATCGAGGAGGCGATCTTCCTGAACGAGCGCGGCGAGGTCTGCGACGGCACCATCACCACCGTCTTCTTCGACCGCGGGCAGGGGCTTTGCACCCCGCCGCTGTCCTGCGGCCTTTTGCCGGGCGTGCTGCGGGCGGGGATGCTGGCCGAGGGCGCCTGCCGCGAGGAAGTGCTGCCGGCCGGGGATCTGCCGCGCGTCCGGCTGTGGGTCGGCAATGCGCTGCGCGGGCTGATCCCGGCCGTCTGGGCGGGCTGAGCCGTTCAGGCCAGCGCGGCCAGCTCGCTTGCCGCACGCTTCAGCGCCGGCAGATGGGTCAGGGCGACCGCCATCGGCATGCGCTCGACCGGCGCGTGGAAGGTCAGCGCCGCCAGCACCCGCCCCCGCGCATCGAGCGCCGGCACCGAGACGCCGATCATGCCGGGAATGAACTCCTGCTCGTCGGTGGCATGGCCCTGCGCGCGGATGCGGGCCAGTTCCTCGCGCAGGCTTTCGGCGGTGGCGAAGGTGTTCGGGGTATGCGCCTGCAGCCGGGCATGGCGCAGGAAATGCTCGAGACTTTGCGGATTCATATGGGCCAGACAGACCTTGCCGGCGGCGGTGGCATGCAGCGGCACGCGGGTGCCCAGGCGGATCACCAATCGCAGCGGCCAGCTGGTCTCGACCCGGTCCACATAGACCAGCGAATCCCCTTCCGGGATCGAGATCGAGCAGGTTTCGCCCACCGAGGCGAACAGCCGCACCAGCACGTCATGCCGCGGCAGGTCGAACTGGGCGGCATGCATCACCCCCAGCATCATCTGCCGCAGCTTGTCGCCGGGCAGATAGCTGCGCCCGTCGAGCTGGCGCGACAGATAGCCCTCGTGTTCGAGCGTGGCGACGAGGCGGTGGATGGTCGGCTTGGGCAGGCCCAGGCTGGCATTGATCTCGGTCGCGGTCAGCGGCCGGGCTTCGCGGGCCAGCACTTCCAGGATCTGGAGGTTGCGCAGGCTGGGGGGAACCTGGGAACTGTCTTGAAACTCTTGCATGGCCTGGGAACCCGATCACTTCGCCGTTCTTTTTACCGCAGGACGGCGGGAGGTCCAGACGGCCCGGGCCGAACCGCGCCGTTTGGCGCCGATCGCCCGGCGCGAAGGGCCGGGGACTGCCCATGCCTTCGCTGCGCTGTAGCATTTGCGTTGCCCCAACGTCATCCTTCCGTTAGGAAACCCGACTCACGGGCTCTGACGGCTCTGGTATCCGGGGCCGGTCGCATTATATCCCGGGGGTGACAGCGACGCGGGCAGAGTGGGGGGACCAATGCTCGATCTGACGACCATCCGCAGCGAGCTCGGCTCGCATTACGATCTCGAGCCCTCGCTCGAGCTTGCCGAGCGCATGGCCGATGTCCATGCGCGGATGGGCCGCGTCATGCCCTGGCCGGACTGGGCGATCCATGCGCCCTATGTCGCGGCGATCAACAAGCTGAAAAAGGAACGCAATGCCGTGGTGCTGGCGCATAATTACATGACGCCGCAGATCTATCACGGCATCTCGGACGTGGTGGGCGACAGCCTGGCGCTGGCCATCGCCGCGACCAAGGTCGAGGAACAGGTGATCGTGCAATGCGGCGTGCATTTCATGGCCGAGACCTCGAAGATCCTGAACCCGCAAAAGACTGTGCTGATGCCCGACATGGAGGCCGGCTGCTCGCTGGCCGAAAGCATCACCGCCGAGGGCATCGCCGAGATGCGCGCCCGCTATCCCGGCGCGCCGGTGGTCAGCTATGTCAACACCACCGCCGAGGTGAAGGCGGCGTCCGACATCTGCTGCACCTCGGCCAATGCGGCGCAGATCGTCGCGGCGCTGGATGCCGAGACGATCATCATGACGCCCGACAAGTGGCTGGCGCAGAACGTCGCCAACAAGGTGCCGCAGAAGCGCATCGTCTGGTGGGACGGGGCCTGCATCGTGCACGAGCAGTTCACGGCGCAGGACCTGCGCGACTTCCGCGACTGGAATCCGGGGCTGAAGATCATCGCCCATCCCGAATGCCCGCCCGAGGTGGTGGCCGAAGCCGATTATGCCGGCTCGACCGCTAATATCCAGGACTGGGTCGAGGCCGAGCGGCCGAAGCAGGTGATGCTGGTCACGGAATGCTCGATGGCCTCGAACATCTCGGACGCCAATCCCGAGGTCGAATTCCTCGGGCCCTGCAACATGTGCCCCTACATGCAGAAGATCACCCTGGAAAAGGTGCTCTGGTCGCTGCACACCATGACCGGCGTGGTCGAGGTCGATCCCCAGGTCGCGGATCGCGCCCGGCTGGCCGTGCAGCGGATGATCGACCTGTCGCAGCGTCTGGCAGCCTGAGGTGCGCGAGGTTTCGACCGGCCGCGTCGTCATCGTGGGCGCCGGCCTGGGCGCGCTTTACGCGGCGCTGAAACTGGCGCCGCGCCCGGTGCTGATGATCTCGCCCGAGGTGCTGGGCCAGGGCGCAAGCTCGGCCTGGGCGCAGGGCGGGGTGGCGGCGGCCATGGACCCCACCGACAGCGCCGAGGCCCATGCCCGCGACACGCTCCGCGCCGGCGCCGGCACCGTCGATCCCGCCGTCGCGGCGCTGGTCACGGAGGAGGCGCGGGCGCATATCCTCGACCTGACCCGGCTCGGCACCCCTTTCGACCGCAGGCCGGATGGCGGCTATGTGCTGTCGCGCGAGGCGGCGCACAGCTTCGCCCGCGTCGTGCGGGTGCGCGGCGACCAGGCCGGGGCCGAGATCATGCGGGCGCTGGTCGCCTGCCTGCGCGAAGCCCCCTCGGTGCAGGTGCTGGAGGGCGTCATGGCCACCGGGCTGCGGGTCGAGGACGGCGGGGTCACGGGGGTCGAGGTGGCGCTTTCCGGCCCGCAAGGCTCGGCGCCGCTGCTGATCCGGGCGCCGGCGGTGCTGCTGGCGGGCGGCGGCTCGGGCGGGCTTTATGCGCTGACCACCAACCCGCCGCGCATCCGCGGCCAGGTGATCGGCATGGCGGCGCGGGCCGGAGCCGAGATTGCCGATGCGGAATTCGTGCAGTTCCATCCCACCGCCATCGATTGCGGCGAGGATCCGGCGCCGCTGGCGACCGAGGCGCTGCGGGGCGAGGGCGCGCATCTGGTCAACCGGCTGGGCGAACGCTTCATGCTGGCGGTGCATCCCGATGCCGAACTGGCGCCGCGCGACGTGGTGGCGCGTGCGATCTATGCGCAAAGCCAGGCCGGGCTGCGGCCGATGCTGGACACCCGCGCCTGCCTGGGCGACCGCATCCTGACCGAGTTTCCGGCCGTGGCGGGGGCCTGCGCGCGGGCGGGGATCGACCCGACGCGCGAGCCGATCCCGGTGGCGGCGGCCGCGCATTACCACATGGGCGGCGTGGCGGTGGACAGCGACGGCAGCGCCAGCCTCGACCGGCTCTGGGTCTGCGGCGAGGCGAGTTCGACCGGGCTGCACGGCGCCAACCGGTTGGCCTCGAACGGGCTTCTGGAGGCGCTGGTCTATGCCCGCCGCTGCGCGCTGTCCATCGAGGCGCGGCTGGGCCCGGCGCAGGGCGCGGACCCGGTGTCGCTGCCCGACCTGCCGCCCGGCCCGGTGCCCGACCCGGCGCTGGTCGCCCGCCTGCGCCGCGCCATGACCGAGGGCGCGGGGGTCTTGCGCGATGCCGGGGGCCTGACCCGCTGCCTGCGCGAGATCGCCGCCATCGAGGCGGCGCAGCCCGATTGCCCGGCGCTGCTGAACATGACCGCCACCGCCACGCTGATCGCCGCCGCGGCGCTGATGCGGCAAGAAAGCCGCGGCGCGCATTGCCGCACCGATTTCCCGCAGACCCTGCCCGAAGGCCGCCGCTCGCGCCTGACGCTGGCGCAGGCGCTGGCCCTGCGCGCCTCGCTTGAACCGGAGACGACATGACCGAGATGCCCCCGCTGCCCGACCTGGTGCTGGAGCCGCTGCTGCGCGCCGCGCTGACCGAGGATCTGGGCACCTATGGCGACATCACCACCCGCACGGTGATCCCGGCCGGCACCCGTTACCGGGCGCGGATCGTGGCGCGCGAGGCGGGCGTGGCCTCGGGGATGCAGCTGGCCGGCATCGCCTTTCGCCTGATCGACCCCGCGCTGGACTGGCGGCCCCAGCGTCCCGACGGCAGCCGTTTCCAGCCCGGCGACACGCTGGCCGAGATCGAGGGCGAGGCGGCCTCGATCCTTTCGGCCGAACGGGTGGCGCTGAACTTCGCCGGCCGGCTGTCCGGCATCGCCACCCAGACGGCGGCATTCGTGGCCGAGACGGCGGGAACGAAGGCGCGCATCACCTGCACCCGCAAGACCACCCCCGGCCTGCGGCTGGTCGAGAAGCAGGCGGTGCTGCATGGCGGCGGCTTCAACCACCGCTTCAGCCTGTCGGACGCGATCCTGATCAAGGACAATCACATCGCCGCGGCGGGCGGCATCCGGCCGGTCCTGCAAGCCGTGAAGGCCTGCGCCTCGCATATGATGCGGGTCGAGATCGAGGTGGACCGCCTCGACCAGCTCGCCGAGGTGCTGGAGGAGGGCGGCGCCGATATCGTGCTGCTGGACAACATGGAGACGGCGGACCTGCGCGAGGCGGTGGCGATGACCGCGGGCCGCGTGGTGCTGGAAGCCTCGGGCAACATGCGACTCGGCCGCGTGGCCGAGGTGGCGGCGACGGGGGTGGACTACATCTCGGTCGGGGCGCTGACCCATTCCGCCCGCACGCTGGATCTGGGGCTGGATTTCTGACCAAAATTCCGGCAGGCCGCGAATTCCGAACCTGTTCAGCAGCGTGAAGCCGATATCTCGAAAATGACCGGTCGCGGCCGGGTTTTTCGGCGCCCCGCCCGGCCGGGGCGTTTCTGCCATGTTCCGCCGAAAATCGGTTAACGCTAACATTTTCCCTTGCACGGCTTGCAGTCTGTCGTGCTTTAAGCAGAGTCGAGGGAAAGCCCCGGATTTCCTTGCGGGCGCGATGACTGGACAGGGGAAAGCATGGCCAAGGACGAGATGCCCAAGAGCGATTTCCGCGACGCGATGCTGTGGCACCTGACCTATACGCTGGGCAAGGACCCGGATCACGCGCAGCTTTTCGACTGGCGGCTGGCGCTGAGCCATGCGGTGCGCGACCGTATCGTGGACCGCTGGATGGCGTCGACCCGCGCCACCTATCGCGCCGATGCCAAGCGGGTCTATTACCTGTCGATGGAATTCCTGATCGGCCGGCTGCTTCAGGACAATATCGTCAACCTGCAACTGGCCGACGAGGCGCAGGCGGCGATCGAAAGCTTCGGCCTCGCCTATTCCGACGTGCTGCTGGACGAGCCCGACGCGGCGCTCGGCAATGGCGGGCTGGGGCGGCTGGCAGCCTGCTTCATGGAGTCGCTCGCCACGCTGGGCTGCCCGGCCTATGGCTACGGCATCCGCTACGAACACGGGCTGTTCCGCCAGAGCTTCGCCGAGGGGCGGCAGGTGGAAGCGCCCGAGGACTGGCTGGAACAGCCCTTCGTCTGGCAGTTCGAACGCCCCGAGGCGCGCTTCACCCTGGGCTTCGGCGGCCGGGTCGCGACCCGCGACGGCCGCGCGGTCTGGGAGCCCGAGAATTTCGTGCAGGCCGAGACCTATGACACGCCGGTCATCGGCTGGCGCGGGGCCTGGGCCAATACGCTGCGGCTCTGGGCCGGGCGGGCGGTGGATCCCTTCGACCTGGACCGCTTCAACGCCGGCGACTTCACCGCGGCCGCCGAGGCCGAGGCGCTGGCGCGCACCATCTCGCGCGTGCTCTATCCCGAGGATTCGACCGAAGCAGGCAAGCGGCTGCGGCTGACGCAGGAATATTTCTTCTCGGCCGCCTCGATCCGTGACATCCTGCGCCGCTTCGAGGCCGATCACGCCGACCTGCGCCTGCTGCCGCAGAAGGTGGCGATCCAGATGAACGACACCCATCCGGCCGTCGCCGCGCCGGAACTGCTGCGCATCCTGCATGACGAACGCGGCCTGCCCTTCGACGAGGCGCTGGCGATTACCCGCGGCTGCGTGAACTACACCAACCACACGCTGCTGCCCGAGGCGCTGGAAAGCTGGGGCGAGGGGCTGTTTTCGGACCTGCTGCCGCGCCACCTGCAGATCATCGACCGCATCGACGCTGAGGATGCACGCGAACATTCCGACCGCCGCAACACGGCGCGCGGCGATGGCAAGGTGCGGATGGGCGAGCTGTCCTTCATCCTGTCGAACCGCGTCAACGGCGTCTCGGCCCTGCATACCGGGTTGATGAAGACCACGGTCTTTGCCGACCAGCACCGCATCTGGCCCGACCGCATCGTGAACCAGACCAACGGCGTCACCCCAAGGCGCTGGCTGCTGGGCTGCAATCCGCGCCTGTCGCGGCTGATCACCCAGACCATCGGCGACGGCTGGGTGGGCGATCTGGAGCAGTTGCAGGCGCTGGAACCCCATGCCGCCGATGCCGGCTGGCTGGAGGAATTCGCCGCCGTGAAGGCCGCCAACAAGGCCGACCTGTGCGACTGGATCACCCGCGAACATGGCGTGACGCTGAATCCGCAGGCGCTGTTCGACGTGCAGATCAAGCGCATCCACGAATACAAGCGCCAGCATCTGAACATCCTCGAAGCCATCGCGCTGTGGCAGGAGATGCGCGAGAACCCCTCGGCCGACTGGACGGCGCGGGTCAAGATCTTCGGCGGCAAGGCGGCGCCCGGCTACTTCTTCGCCAAGGACATCATCCGGCTGATCAACGACGTGGCCGCCGTCATCAATGCCGATCCGGCCACGAACGGGAAGCTGCAGGTGATCTACCTGCCGAATTACAACGTCACCCTGGCCGAGCGGCTGATTCCGGCCGCCGACCTCTCCGAACAGATTTCCACCGCCGGCAAGGAGGCGTCGGGCACCGGCAACATGAAATTCGCCCTGAACGGCGCGCCGACCATCGGCACGCTCGACGGCGCCAATGTCGAGATCCGCGAGCGCGTGGGGGCCGAGAACTTCTTCCTGTTCGGCCTGACCGCCGAAGAGGCCGAGGCCCGCCGCGCCGTCCCCGATCATGCCGCGAAGGCGGTCGCCGGCGACCCGCGCCTGCCCCGCGCCGTCGAGGCGATCCGCAGCGGCGCCTTCAGCGCGGGCGAGCCCGACCGCTATGCGAATATCGTCGAGAACCTGACGCGGGCGGATTATTTCCTCGTCGCCTCGGATTTCGCCGATTACTGGCGGGCGCAGCGCGAGGTCGATTTCGCCTATGCCAACCGCACGGAATGGACGCGCATGGCGGCGCTGAACGTGGCACGCTCGGGCTGGTTCTCGTCGGATCGCACCATCCGCGGCTACATGCAGGACATCTGGAACGCGCAAAGCCTGCTCGGGCAGGAGTGATGCCGCAAGGGGGAACCATGGCGCAGATCGACCCGAAAGACGTCGCCGACCCCGCGGTGCTGGACCGCGTCGTCGCGGGGCGCTTCGACGATCCCTTCGCGGTCCTTGGCCCGCATCTGCGGGACCGCGTCCGCCATGTCACCGCCTTCGATCCCGGCGCGCAGGAGATGGCGGCCGTCGTAGGCGGCAAGGCGCATCCGCTGGCGCCGGTCGAGGGCTATCCCGGTCTGTTCCACGGCAAGGTGCCGGGCGCGAAGCCCTATCTGTTGCGGGGCCGCCGCGACGGTGAGGAATGGCTGGTCGAGGACGCCTATCGCTTCGGCCCGGTCCTGGGCGAGCTTGACGAACACCTGCTGGGCGAGGGGCGGCACCAGCGGCTCTGGCAGGCGCTCGGCGCGCATGTGATCGAACAGCAGGGCACGCGCGGCACGCATTTCGCGGTCTGGGCGCCCAATGCCCGCCGCGTTTCGCTGATCGGGGATTTCAACGCCTGGGACGGCCGCCGCCATGTCATGCGCCGGCGCGGCGCGACCGGCGTGTGGGAGATCTTCATGCCCGGCCTGGGCGAGGACACGGCCTATAAATACGAGATCCTCGGCGCCTATGGCGGGCTGGCGCAAAAGGCCGATCCGGTCGGCTTCGGCGCCCAGCATCCGCCGGCCACCGCCTCGGTGGTGCGCGACATCGCGGGCTATGGCTGGTCGGATGGCGGCTGGATGGGCACGCGGGCCGAGGCGCAGCGCATCGACCGCCCGATCTCGATCTACGAGGTGCATCTGGGCAGCTGGCGCAGGAAGGACGGCGGCCGGCCGATCTCCTACCGCGAGGCGGCGGTGGAGCTGGTCGATTACGCCCGCGACATGGGCTTTACCCATATCGAGCTGTTGCCGGTCAGCGAATATCCCTTCGACGGCTCATGGGGCTATCAGCCGGTCGGGCTGTTTGCGCCGACGATCCGCTTCGGCCCGCCGCACGAATTCCGCGACCTGGTGAACGCGGCGCACAAGGCGGGGCTGGGGGTGATCCTGGACTGGGTGCCGGGCCATTTCCCGACCGATCCGCATGGGCTGGTGCAGTTCGACGGCACCGCGCTTTACGAACATGCCGACCCGCGCGAGGGTTTTCATCAGGACTGGAACACCCTGATCTATAATTACGGCCGGGCCGAGGTGATGAACTACCTGACCTCGAACGCACTTTATTGGCTTCGGGAATATCACCTCGACGGGCTGCGGGTGGATGCGGTGGCCTCGATGCTCTATCGCGATTATTCCCGCGCCGAGGGGCAATGGATCCCCAACAAGGACGGCGGGCGCGAGAATTACGAAGCCATCGCCATGCTGCAGGAGATGAACCGCCTGACCTATGGCGAGGAACCGGGCATCATGACCGTGGCCGAGGAATCGACCAGCTACCCCAAGGTCTCGCGGCCGGTGCATGAAGGGGGCCTGGGCTTCGGCTTCAAGTGGAACATGGGCTGGATGAACGACACGCTGGATTACATCAAGCGCGAGCCGATCCATCGCAAGCACCATCACCACCAGATGACCTTCGGCCTGCATTACGCCTTTTCCGAGAATTTCATCCTGCCGATCAGCCATGACGAGGTGGTGCACGGCAAGGGCTCGATGCTGACCAGGATGCCCGGCAGCGAATGGGAGAAATTCGCCAACCTGCGCGCCTATTACGGCTTCATGTGGGGCCATCCGGGCAAGAAGCTGCTGTTCATGGGCCAGGAGTTCGCCCAAGGCTCGGAATGGAACCACGATGCCGAGATCGACTGGGCCTGCATCGGCAACCCGCTGCATTACGGCATGCAATTGCTGGTGCGCGACCTGAACGCCATCTATCGCGCAACGCCCGCGCTTTACGCGAAGGATTGCGACGGCGCCGGCTTCCAGTGGATCGAGGCCAATGACGCGGCCCATTCCATCTATGCCTGGATCCGGCGCGGCGGCCCGGGCGATCCCGAGGTGGTGGTGGTCTGCAACTTCACCCCGGTCGAGCGCAGCGGCTGGCGCATGGGCTTTCCGCAGGCGGGCCGGTGGCGAGAGGTGCTGAACACCGATGCCGAGGTCTATGGCGGGGCCGGGCGCGGCAATCTGGGCCGCGTCGCCGCCCTGCCGGGCGAGAGCCATGGCCAGCCCGCCCATGCCGACCTGGTGCTGCCGCCGCTTTCGACGCTGATCTTCGTGAAGGACGATACGGTGTAACCATCCCGCGCGCAGGCGCCGGGTAAAGAGGGAGGGGATAGAGATGGCCCAGCGTGAGGAAAGGCTTTCCAGACGATCCATGGCCTTCATTCTGGCCGGCGGCCGCGGTTCGCGCCTGCGCGAGCTGACCGACAAGCGGGTCAAGCCCGCGGTCTATTTCGGCGGCAAGTCGCGGATCATCGACTTCGCGCTGTCGAACGCGCTGAACTCGGGCATCCGCAAGATGGCGCTGGCCACGCAATACAAGGCCCACAGCCTGATCCGCCATGTCCAGCGCGGCTGGAACTTCTTCCGCGCCGAACGCAACGAATTCCTCGACATCCTGCCCGCGTCCCAGCGTTACGACGAATCGATGTGGTATCGCGGCACGGCGGATGCGGTGGCGCAGAACATCGACATCATCGACAGCTATGGCGTGGACTATGTGCTGATCCTGGCCGGCGACCATATCTACAAGATGGATTACGAGCTGATGATCCGCCACCATGTCGAGGCGGGCGCGGACGTAACCATCGGCTGCCTGACCGTGCCGCGGGCCGAGGCCTCGGCCTTCGGCGTCATGGCGGTGGACGGCAAGGACGTCATCACCAGCTTCCTGGAAAAGCCCAAGGACCCGCCCGGCACGCCCGACGACCCGGATGTGACGCTGGCCTCGATGGGCATCTACGTGTTCCGCTGGGACTTCCTGCGCGACCTCTTGATCCGCGACATGCAGGACGACAATTCCAGCCACGATTTCGGCAACGACCTGATCCCGCAGATCGTCAGGAACGGCAAGGCGCAGGCGCATCGCTTTGCCGACAGCTGCGTGCGTGCGCCCGAGGATCCGGTCTATTGGCGCGACGTGGGCACGGTCGACGCCTTCTGGCGGGCGAATATCGACCTGACCGACTTCAACCCCGACCTGAACCTCTGGGACCGCGACTGGCCGATCTGGACCTATTCCGAGCTGGTGCCGCCCGCCAAGTTCATCCATGACGAGCCGGATCGCCGCGGCAGCGCCGTCAGCTCGCTGATCTCGGGCGGCTGCATCATCTCGGGCAGCGAGATCCGCGAGTCGCTGTTGTTCACCCAGGTCCATACCAATTCCTATTCCAGCCTGGAACGCGCGGTGGTGCTGCCTTACGCCAATGTTGCCCGACACGCGCGTTTGACCAATGTGGTCATTGACCGCGCCGTCAGAATCCCCGAAGGGCTCGTGGTCGGCGAGGACCCCGACGAGGACGCGAAATGGTTCCGCGTCTCGGAAGGCGGCGTCACGCTGATCACGCAGGACATGCTGGATCGAAGGGAAGCGTCTTTATGAGGGTTCTGTCCGTCGCCTCGGAATGCGTGCCGCTGGTCAAGACCGGGGGCCTTGCCGACGTGGCGGGTGCGCTGCCGGCGGCGCTGGCCGGGCACGGGGTCGGGATGCGGGTGCTGCTGCCCGGCTATCCGGCGGTGCTGGCCGCGCAGGCCAAGGCGCCGGTGCTGCGCGAGATCCCCGAGCTGTTCGGCGGCCCGGCCTGCATCCGGCGCGGCGCGCTGGGGGATGCGGTGCTTTACATCCTCGATGCGCCGCATCTTTTCGACCGGCAGGGCGGCATCTATCTGGGGCCGGACGGCCGCGACTGGCCCGACAATCCGCAGCGTTTCGCCGCGCTTTGCAAGGCCGCCGCCCTGATCGCCGCCGAGGGGGTCGAGGACTGGCGCCCGCAGGTGCTGCACCTGCACGACTGGCAGGCGGGGCTGGCCCCTGTCTATCTGCGCCAGGCCGGAATACGCGACGTCAGGACGCTGCTGACCATCCACAACATCGCCTTTCAGGGCCTCGCGCCGGCGCATATGCTCTCGGCGCTGCAACTGCCGGCGCATCTCTTCAACCCGCGCGGCTTCGAATACTGGGGCCGGATCTCGGCGCTGAAGGCGGGGATCGTCTTTGCCGACAAGGTCTCGACCGTCAGCCCGACCTATGCCGAAGAGCTGATGACCCCGGAATTCGGCATGGGGATGGAGGGCGTGCTGGCCGACCGCGCCGGCGATTTCACCGGCATCCTGAACGGCATCGATCTGGACGCCTGGAAGCCGCCCTATGCCACGCCCGAAGGCAAGGCGCCGCATCGCGCGGCGCTGCGCAAGGAATTCGGCCTGCCCGAGGCCGAGGGGCCGCTTTGCGTGGTCGTCTCGCGCCTGACCGGGCAGAAGGGGCTGGACCTGCTGATCGAGGCGCTGCCGGCGCTGCTGGAAAACGGCGGCCAGCTTGCGGTGCTGGGCTCGGGCGACCCCGGGCTGGAAGCGGCGTTTTCGCAGGCCGCCGCCCGCCATCCCGGCGTTGCGCTGCGGCTGGGCTATGACGAGCCGCTGTCGCGCCGCATGATCGCCGGCGGCGACGCCATCCTGGTGCCCTCGCGCTTCGAGCCTTGCGGGCTGACGCAGCTTTACGGGCTGCGCTTCGGCACCCTGCCGCTGGTGGCGCTGACCGGCGGGCTGGCCGATACCGTCATCAACGCCTCGGCGGCGGGGCTGGCTGCGGGCGTGGCAACCGGGGTGCAATTCCACCCGGTCGATGCCCGGGCGCTGTCCCGGGCGCTGTCGCGGCTCTGCGCGCTCTGGCGCCAGCCTGCCGTGTGGCAGCGCATGATGTGCAATGCCATGGCGCAACCGGTCGGCTGGGACGCTTCCGCCCGCGCCTATGCCGATCTGTTCGGGGCGATGGCCGCCTGATGACCCAGCTGCGCATCCTCGAGGGCCGGGCGGAACCGCTGGGCGCCACCTTCGACGGCGAGGGCGTAAACTTCGCCGTGTTCTCGGAACATGCGCGGCGGGTGACGCTGTGCCTGTTTTCGCCCGACGGCCGGGCCGAGACGCACCGGCTGGACCTGCCGGAACGCGACGGCGACGTCTGGCACGGCTATGTCCCCGGCCTGCGCCCCGGCCAGCTTTACGGGCTGCGCGCCGACGGCCCCTATGCGCCGGCCGAGGGGCACCGCTTCAACTATCACAAGCTGCTTCTCGACCCCTATGCCAAGCGGCTGACCCGGCATCCGGTCTGGCACGACGCGCTGATGGGCTATACGGTCGGCGCGCCCGAGGGCGACCTGAGCTTCGACAAGCGCGACAGCGCCCGCTTCATGCCGCGCTGCGTGGTCGAGGACCCGTCCTTCGCCTGGGGCCCCGACCAGCCGCCGCACCGCGACATTGCCGAGACGGTGATCTACGAAGCCCATGTCAAGGGCCTGACGCAGCTGCACCCGGACGTGCCGCATCGCGGCACATTCCTGGGCCTCGCCTCGGACCCGGTGCTCGATCACCTGCAATCCCTGGGCATCACCGCGCTGGAGCTGCTGCCGGCGCAGGCCTTCCTGAACGACCGTTTCCTGCTGGAAAAGGGGCTGGTGAACTATTGGGGCTACCAGACGCTCGGCTTCTTCGCCCCCGATCCGCGCTATCTGGCCAAGGACCAGATCGCCGAATTCCAGCACATGGTCGCCCGCATGCATGCCGCCGGCATCGAGGTGATCATGGACGTGGTCTACAACCACACCGGCGAGGGCAACGAGCTTGGCCCGACGCTGAGCTTCCGCGGCCTCGACAATCGCAGCTATTACCGGCTGCAAGAGGATCCGCGCTATTACATCAACGACACCGGCACCGGCAACACGCTGAACGTCAACCACCCGATGGTGCTGCGCATGGTCATGGATTCCTTGCGCTATTGGGTCGAGGTCATGCATGTGGACGGCTTCCGCTTCGACCTTTGCGCCACGCTGGGCCGGCGGGTGCGGGGCGGCTTCGACCGCAGCGCCTCGTTCTTCGATGCGATCCGGCAGGACCCGGTATTGACGCGGGTGAAGCTGATCGCCGAGCCCTGGGACATCGGCCCCGGCGGCTATCAGCTGGGCGGCTTCCCGCCGCCCTTCCTGGAATGGAACGACAAGTATCGCGACGGCATCCGCCGCTTCTGGCGCGGCGACGCCCGGCAGGTGCCGGAACTGGCCGACCGCATGGCGGGTTCCGCCCGGCAGTTCGATCATTCCGGCCGGCCGGCCACGGCTTCGGTGAACTTCCTGACCGCGCATGACGGCTTCACGCTGATGGACGTGGTCAGCTATTCCGAAAAACACAATGCCGCCAATGGCGAGGAGAACCGCGACGGCCATTCCGAGAATTTCTCGGACAACATGGGCGCCGAGGGGTCCAGCGACGACCCCGCGATCCTGGACGCCCGCGCGCGGCGACGCCGCAACCTGCTGGCGACGCTGCTTTTGTCGCAGGGCACGCCGATGCTGCTGGCCGGGGACGAGCTGGGCAATTCGCAGGCCGGCAACAACAACGCCTATTGCCAGGACAACGAGATCGGCTGGGTGCAATGGCAGGGCGCCGACCCGGCCTTCCTGGACTTCACCCGCCGGCTGATCGCCTTTCGCCGCGCCCATCCGATCCTGCGGCAGAAACGCTTCCTTCATTCGCGCCCGCGACTGACCGACGGGCTGCCCGACCTGTTCTGGCTGCGCCCGGACGGCGCGCAGATGACCCCGGCCGATTGGGGCAACCCCGAGCTGCGCGTGCTTTGTGCCGAGCTGCGCATGGCCGCCGGCACCCCCGACTATGCGCAGCGCGAGGAGGCGCTGTTTCTGGTCTTCAACAACGGCGCCCCGCTGGATGTGGTGCTGCCCGAGCGCCCCGAGGGCTGGCGCTGGCGGCTGCACCTGGATACCAGCCGCCCCGACCTGGCCCCGCATGTGGTCGAGGCCGAGCGGCTGGCGGTGGACGGCCAGTCCGTGCTCGCCTTCGATCTGGAGCGCGAGGATGACTGATCCGCGCCTGACCCTGGCCGGGCGCATGGGCGTGCTGCCGGGCTTTCACGACCTTGCCGGGCAATGGCGCGAGACCTCGGTCGAGACGGCGGTGGCGCTGCTTGCCGCCATGGGCCTTGCCGTGCCCACCGCGGCCGAGGCGCAGGCGGCGCTGGACGACCATGCCGACCGCCTGCCGCAGGACGTGATCTGCGCCGCCGGTGCGCGCCCGGACCTGGCCGTCGGCGACTGGCGGCTGACCTTCGAGGATGGCACCGAGGCCGAGGGAAACGGCCAGCTGCCCGAGCTGCCGCTGGGCATCCACCGCCTGCGGGCCGGGGGCCGGGACTATACGCTGCTCGCCGCGCCGCCGCGCCTGCCGGGGCCGGCGCGCTGCTGGGGGCTGGTCGCACCGCTTTACGGCATTTCGGAAAGCGGGATCGGCAGCTATGCCGACCTTGCGGTGCTGGCCAAGGGGATGGGCCGGCAAGGGGCGGCATTTCTGGGCATCAACCCGGTCCATGCCGGCTTTCCGACCGAGCCGCAGCTTTTCAGCCCCTATACCCCCTCGCATCGCCGGCGGCTGAACGTGATCCACCTGCCCGGCGGCCCCGGCACCACCGGCCCGCGCATCGACTATGCCCGCGAGATCCCCGCCCGCAGGGCGGCGCTGCGGGCGGAATACGACGCCTTTCCCGGCGATCCCGGTTTCGACACCTGGCAGGCGGCGGAGGGCGAGGGCCTGCAACGCTTCGCCCTGCATCAGGCGCTCTCGGCCCGGCTGGGGGCCTTCTGGGGCGACTGGCCGGCGACCCTCGCCTCGCCCGACACGCCCGCCGCCATCGCCGCGCGGGCCGAACTCGCGGGCGAGATGCGCTTTCACGCCTGGCTGCAATGGCGGGCCGAGCGGGCCTTGGCGGCGGCCGGGCAGGCGGCGCGCGACGGCGGCATGGCGCATGGGCTCTATCTCGACCTCGCTGTCGGCACCCATCCCTTCGGCGCCGAAACCTGGGAGGATCGCGCGAGCTTCGCCTTCGGCGCCTCGCTCGGCGCGCCGCCCGACGCCTTCGCGCCGCAGGGGCAGAACTGGTCGCTGGCACCCTTCAACCCCTTGGGCCTGCGCGCCCAAGCCTATGCGCCGCTGGCCGAGACCCTGCGCCGCCAGTTGCAATTCGCCGGCGTGCTGCGCATCGACCACATCCTGGGCTTCGAGCGCGCCTATTGGGTGCCGGCCGCCGCGCCCGGCGCCTATGTCGCCATGCCGCGCGACGCCATGCTGGCCGTGGCCCGGATCGAGGCGGCGCGCGCCGGCAATGCGGTGATCGTCGGCGAGGATCTGGGCAACATCCCCGACGGCCTGCGCGAGGCGCTGGCGGTTTCCGGCATCCTCGGCTGCCGCGTGGCGATGTTCGAGCGCGACGGCTGGCATCCGCCCGCCTTCCGCCCGGCCGAATCCTATGACCGGGACGCCATCGCCAGCTTCTCGACCCACGACCTGCCGACCTGGCGCGGCTGGCGGCAGGGCGCCGACGTCGATGCCCGCGCCCGCATCGCCGGGCAGGAAACCGCCGCCGGGCAGCAAGAACGCGCCGAGGAGGTCGCCGCCTTCGACCGGCTGCTGCCCGATCCCGGTATCGATGCGCTGCACGGCTTCCTGGCCCGCACGCCGTCGCGTCTGGTGGCGGTGCAGGCGGAACCGCTGCTCGACAGGGCCGACCAGCCGAACCTGCCCGGCACGGTCGGCGAATATCCGAACTGGCAACTGCGCCTGCCGGTGGCGGCCGGGGATTTCCCGGCATTGCCCTCGGTCGCGCGGACTGCCAGCATCATGCGCGACCACGAACGCTAAGGAGAGGTCAATGACCGTTCACACCGTCCCGACCAAGCCCATCGCGGGGCAAAAGCCCGGCACCTCGGGCCTGCGCAAGAAGACCCCGGTCTTCATGCAGCCGCATTACCTGGAAAACTTCGTGCAGGCGATCTGGAACGGCACCGGCGGCGCCGCGGGCAAGACCTATGTGCTGGGCGGCGACGGGCGCTATTTCGGCGACCGCGCCGCGCAGGTCATCCTGCGCATGGCGGCGGCCAGCGGCGCGAAGAAGGTGATCGTCGGGCAGGGCGCGCTGCTTTCCACCCCCGCCGCCTCGCACCTGATCCGGCTGCGCGGGGCGGATGGCGGCATCATCATGTCCGCCAGCCACAATCCCGGCGGCCCGACCGAGGATTTCGGCGTCAAATACAATATCGGCAATGGCGGCCCGGCCCCCGAGCCGGTGACCGAGGCGATCTTCGGGGCCACCAAGACCCTGACCGAATACCGTATCCTCGACGCGCAGGACGTCGACCTGTCCCGGCCGGGCATCACGACCCTGGGCGGCATGGAGATCGAGGTCGTCGATCCCGTCGCCGACTATGCCGAGCTGATGCGCTCGATCTTCGATTTCGCCAAGATCCGCGCGCTGTTCGCGGACGGCTTCCGCATCCGCTTCGACGCCATGCACGCGGTGACCGGCCCCTATGCCAGGGCGATCCTGGAAGGCGAGCTGGGCGCGCCCGCGGGCTCGGTGGTGAATGCCGTCCCGAAGCCCGATTTCGGCGGCGGCCATCCCGATCCGAACCCGATCTGGGCCAAGGAGCTGATGGACGCGATGTTCGGTCCCGACGCGCCGGATTTCGGCGCCGCCTCGGATGGCGACGGCGACCGCAACATGATCGTCGGCCGCAACTGCTATGTCACGCCCTCGGACAGCCTTGCGGTGCTGGCGGCGAATGCGACGCTGGTCCCGGCCTATGCCGGGGGCCTCAAGGGCGTGGCGCGGTCCATGCCGACCTCGCGGGCGCTGGACCGGGTGGCGGAAAGCCTGGGCGTGGCCTGCTACGAGACGCCGACCGGCTGGAAGTTCTTCGGCAACCTGCTCGACGCCGGCAAGGCGACGCTCTGCGGCGAGGAAAGCGCCGGCACCGGCTCGGACCATGTGCGGGAAAAGGACGGGCTTTGGGCGGTGCTGTTCTGGCTGAACCTGCTGGCCGAGCGCCGGCAGTCGGTGGCCGAGATCATGCAGGACCACTGGACGCAATACGGCCGCAACTATTATTCCCGCCACGATTACGAGGCGGTGGATGCCGGCGCCGCCGGCGAGCTGATGGCGGCGCTGCGCGCGCGCCTGGCCGATCTGCCCGGCCAGTCCGCCGCCGGGCTGCGCATCGAGGCGGCGGACGAGTTCGCCTATGACGACCCGGTGGACGGCTCGCGCACCGAAGGCCAGGGCCTGCGCATCCTGACCGAGGGCGGCGGGCGCATCGTGCTGCGGCTCTCGGGCACCGGGACGGAGGGCGCGACGCTGCGCGTCTACCTGGAGCGGGTCGAGACCGACCCGGCCCGGATGCAGGACGAGCCGCAGGGCGCGCTGGCCGGCATCATCGCCGCCGCCGACGAGATCGCCGGCATCCGCGAGCGCACCGGCCGCACCCAGCCCGACGTCATCACCTGACCGGGCGGTGCCTTCGGCCCGGGTCGAAACGCCGAAACGGCCTTGTCGGAAATGCGGCGGCGGGATCAGCCCGCCGCCAGTTCGTCCCAGCAGGCCAGCGCGTGGCCGGCATACATCATGCCCGGCCCGCCGCTCATCTGGATCGCCATGGCCAGCACCTCGGCCAGTTCCTCGCGGCTGGCGCCGGCCTTCATCAACGCCTCGACATGGAACAGGATGCAGGGCTCGCAACGCTGCACGACGGCCATGCCGAGCGCGATCATCTCCTTTGTCCTGAGGTCCAGCGCGCCGCCGTCATGCACCGCCTTCGACAGCACGCCGAATCCCTGCATCGCCTCGGGGATGGCCCTGTTCATCACCCGCAACTCGCCCCGCATTCCGTCGATCTTGGTCTTGTAGCTCATGGATCGCCCTCCTTTTCCGGCAGGCCCGTGCTAGCCCGGCCGGAAGCGGCGTGGCTTGATCCAGATCAAGATATATGCGAATTTACGCAAGTAAGATGGAGTCAGACGCGGCGACCGCGCACCCAGGTCTCGCGCATCACCGGGGTGTCGTCCATCATCGCGAAGCGGATCAGGTCGGCGCGCAGCCCCGGCGCGATCCGGCCGCGATCCACCAGCCCCGCCGCCTGGGCCGGATTGGCGGTGACCGTCGCCATGGCGCGCGGCAGGTCGTCCCAGATCCGCGCCAGGATCAGCGCCCCGGCCAGCAGGGCCGAGGGCACGTAATCCGAGCTGAGGATATCCAGATGCCCGGCCCGCGCCAGATCGGCGGCCGAGACATTGCCGGAATGGCTGCCGCCGCGGATCAGGTTCGGCGCCCCCATCATCACCATGATGCCATGGGCGTGACAGGCTGTCGCCGCCTCGGGCGTGGTCGGGAACTCGGCCAGACGCACGCCGTGGCCGGCCGAGACCGCTACATGTTCGGCGGTGGTGTCGTCATGGCTGGCCAGCACCGCGCCCAGCCGATGCGCGATCTCGACCGCCGCCGCCTCATGCGCATCGCCGAACCGGGTGCGCAGGGCCTTCAGCCGGGCGACGTGATCGGCGAATTCCGCGTCGGAAAGCTTGTATTTCCCCTGCACGTATTGCGCGAGCTTGGCGATGTCGCGGAACTGGCGCTGGCCCGGGGTGTGGTCCATCAGGCTGATGATCCCGACCCGGTCTTCGGGGCCGAACTCGTCCAGCTCGGCCAGCAGGGTCTGCGAGCAGACCTCGGCGCGCAGATGCAGGAAATGGCTGATGCGCAGCACGCCGCGGGCGCGGATGGCGGCCAGTTCATGCGCCAGCTCGCGGGCATATTTGTCGTAATCCTCGTCCGGCCCCTCGCTCGGGATCGAGCCCACGCGCATGGCGTCGAAGACGGTGGTGATGCCGCAGCCCGCCAGTTCCGCGTCATGCGCCAGGATGGCGCCGGCATGGGGCCAGTTCACGCCCGGGCGCGGGCGCATGTGGCGCTCGAGATTGTCGGTATGCAGCTCGACCATGCCGGGGGCGAGGAAGTCGCCGCCCATGTCCAGGGCGCCGGCGGGGACGGCCGCGCCCGGCAGGATCTCGGCGACGGCGCCGTCCTCGATCACCACGGCCCCGGGAGTCACGGTCTCGGGCAGGATCAGGCGGGCATTGGCGAGGATGGTTCGGGTCATCTGCGGACTTTCGGGTTTCGGCAGGCAAGGGGTGGCCGATCGCGGCGCCGTGGTCAAGCGCGGCGGGGGCGGCGGGGGCTCTGCCCCCACGCCGGGCCGACCCCTCGACGGGGCCGGCCCGGCATTCCCCCGGGGTATTTGGAAAACAGAGAAGATGCGGAAAGGCTCAGCCGCAGAGCGCGTCCACCCAGGCCGGCACCATCTCGGTCGCGGGGCCGGTGCGGTGCTCGGCGAAATCGCCTGCGACGGCCGAGGCGGCCAGGTTCAGTTCCACCGTGCGGGCGCCGGCGCGGCGGGCGTGCTGCGCGAGCCCGGCAGCCGGATAGACCTGGCCGGAGGTGCCGATGGCGGCGAAGATCTCGGCCTGTTCGACCGCCGCCCAGATCCGCTCCATGTGATAGGGAATCTCGCCGAACCAGACGATGTCGGGCCGGGTCAGCGCCTTGCCGCAGCCGGGGCAGGGGTCCAGCGCCCGCATCACCAGCGCCGCCGGCCAGCGATGCCCGCAGCCGGCGCAGAGCGCGCCCAGCAGGCTGCCATGCATGTGGATCACTTCGGGCGAGCCGCCGCGTTCGTGCAAATCGTCGACGTTCTGGGTGACCAGCGTGACCTGGTGATGCTGCGCCAGCCGGGCCAGCGCGCGATGCGCGGCATTGGGCTGGGCGCGGGCGGCATCGGCGCGGCGCATGTTGTAGAAGCGATGCACCAGCACGGGGTCGCGCCGGAAGCCCTCGGGTGTGGCCACATCCTCGATGCGATGCGCTTCCCACAGGCCGTCCGTGGCGCGGAAGGTGCGGATCCCGCTTTCGGCCGAGATGCCGGCCCCGGTCAGGACGGTGATCCGCATCGGCGCCTCAGTTCGAGCAATAGGCCTCGGCCGTGGCGGCGAAATTCTTGTAGCGCGCCCAGAAGGCGTTGTCGGCGTCGCTTTTCGACATCCGCACCTCTTGCGCCGCATCGGCGTCGCGGAAGAAGCGGGCGGCGCGGCGCTGGTCGGCGCGCGACAGCGTCTGGTCGGCGACCTGCTGGATGCAGCGGCAAGCCTGGCCGTTGCGGGCGCCGCGTTCGGAACGCACGCAGGCGGAATCGATCGGACCGGCGACGGCGAGCGGCGCGGTCAGCACCACCGCCGCGGCGGCGATCATCACTCGGTTGAACATCTCTGTCTCCTCGGCTCATGCCGCGGCGGCGGGGCTGGGCACCCTCTTTCGGCCGCGGATCTTATCCGGGAAAGCTTAGCAGAAGCCGCATTGCCTCTCAATTGCGGCAGGCACGCCGGGCCGTGCCAAGGATGGCGGCTGCGGCCGCCGGGACCGCAAGATATGCCGTCAGGCGGGCTGTGGAGTATAGCCCGCCTCGCGAATCACCTGCTCGGCGCGGGCGGCATCCAGCCCCTCGACCGCGACGCTGCGCGAAGGCAGGTCGCAGGCGGCCCGGCCCCCCGCCTCGGCCACCGCCTTTTCGATGGCGGTGGTGCAATGGCCGCAGCTCATATCCTCGACGCGGAATTTCATCGGTTCATCCCCTTGCCCGCCCGGACTTTCACTTGCCCGGGAACCAGCCTATGATCGCGTCGCGGCGCCGCGGGCGCAACTCCCCCTCATGAGGCTGCGACCGATGGTCACCGAAAACTTCCGTGGCGCGATCCTGATGGTCGTCTCGATGGTGCTCTTCGCCTTCGAGGACATGTTCATCAAGCTGCTTGCGGCCGAACTGCCCTATGCGCAGGTGCTGGGCCTGATCGGGCTGCTGGGCTTTCTCGCCTTCGGCGCCATGCTGAAGCTCAAGGGCGGGCGGCTGTTCACCCGCGACCTGATCCGCCCCATCGTGCTGTTCCGCGGGTTGATGGAGGCGGTGGGCTCGATCGGCATCGTCGTGGCGCTGGCGCTGACGGAACTCTCATCGACCTCGGCGATCATGCAGGCGCTGCCCCTGGCCATCGTGCTGGGCGCGGCGCTGTTTCTGGGCGAGCCGGTCGGCTGGCGGCGCTGGAGCGCGATCATCGCCGGCTTCCTCGGCGTGCTGCTGGTGATCCGGCCGGGGCTGGCGGGGTTCCAGCCGGTGTCGCTGATGGCGCTGCTGGCGGTGCTGGGGCTGGCGGCACGCGACATCGCCACCCGCCGCGTGCCGGCGCATATCCATTCCGACCAGCTCGCCGCCTCGGCCTTCTTCGCCATCCTGATCGCCTCGGTGCTGATGGGGCTGGTGCTGGGGCAGGACTTCGTCATGCCGAGCCTGCGGCAATGGCTGCTGTTCCTGGCCTGCATCACCGTCGGCGTCGGGGGTTATGCGCTGCTGGTGGCCGCCACCCGGCTGGGCGAGGCCTCGGCGCTCGCCCCCTATCGCTATGCGCGGCTGGTCTTCGCCCTGATCCTCGCCTTCCTGGTCTTTGGCGAGCGTCCGGATGCGCCGACGCTGACCGGCGCCGCGATCATCGTCGCCTCGGGCTGCTACACCATGTGGCGCGAGGCCGCGTTGCGCCGCCGCCGGCTGCGCGAGGCCGGTTTCGTCACCGCCGCATGAACCCTCTTTCCGCAACGCCAAAGCCCTAGTATAGCCCGGCCATGACCGACCTTGACCTCATCCGCAATTTCTCGATCGTGGCCCATATCGACCACGGCAAATCCACCCTGGCCGACCGGCTGATCCAACTGACGGGCACGGTCGCCGAACGCGACATGAAGGCCCAGCTGCTCGACAGCATGGATATCGAGCGCGAGCGGGGCATCACCATCAAGGCCAACACCGTGCGCATCGAATATCCGGCGAAGGACGGGCGCACCTATGTGCTGAACCTGATCGATACCCCCGGCCATGTGGACTTCGCCTATGAGGTCAGCCGAAGCATGCGCGCGGTCGAGGGCAGCCTGCTGGTGGTGGATGCGACGCAGGGGGTCGAGGCGCAGACGCTGGCCAATGTCTATCAGGCCATCGATGCCGGGCACGAGATCGTGCCGGTGCTGAACAAGATCGACCTGCCCGCCGCCGAGCCCGACCGCGTCAAGGAGCAGATCGAGGACGTGATCGGCATCGATGCCCATGACGCCATCGAGATCTCGGCCAAGACCGGGCTGGGCATCCCCGACGTGCTTGAGGCCATCGTCACCCGCCTGCCGGCCCCCAAGGGCGACCGCGACGCGCCGCTGAAGGCGATGCTGGTCGATTCGTGGTATGACCCCTATCTGGGCGTCGTGGTGATGATCCGGGTCATGGACGGGGTGATCCGCAAGGGCGACCGCATCCGCATGATGCAGACCAATGCCGTCTACGGCATCGACAAGCTCGCCGTGCTGCGTCCGCAGATGCAGGACATCGCCGAGCTTGGCCCGGGCGAGATCGGCGTGCTGACCGCCTCGATCAAGCAGGTGCGCGACACCCGCGTCGGCGACACCATCACGCATGAGCGCAAGGGCACCGATAAGCCGCTGCCGGGTTTCAAGCCCGCCCAGCCGGTGGTGTTCTGCGGCCTCTTCCCGGTCGATGCCAACGACTTCGAGGCGTTGCGCGACGCCATCGAGAAGCTGGCCCTGAACGACGCCAGCTTCAGCTACGAGATGGAGACCTCGGCCGCGCTCGGCTTCGGCTTCCGCTGCGGCTTCCTGGGCTTGCTGCACCTGGAAGTGATCCGCGACCGGCTGGAGCGCGAATACGACCTGGACCTGATTACCACCGCGCCCTCGGTGGTGTTCCGGCTGCACATGCGCGACGGCGAGGTGCGCGAGCTGCACAACCCCGCCGACATGCCCGACCTGACTTATGTCGACCATATCGAGGAGCCGCGCATCAAGGCCACGATCATGGTGCCGGACGAATACCTGGGCGACGTGCTCAAGCTCTGCCAGGACCGGCGCGGCATCCAGATGGACCTGACCTATGCCGGCAACCGCGCCATGGTGGTCTATGACCTGCCGCTGGCCGAGGTGGTGTTCGACTTCTACGACCGGTTGAAATCCGTGACCAAGGGCTATGCCAGCTTCGACTACCAGATCAGCGAATACCGCGAGGATTATCTGGTGAAGATGTCGATTCTGGTGAACGATGAGCCGGTGGACGCGCTGTCGATCATGGTGCATCGCGACCGCGCCGAATCGCGCGGCCGGGCGATGGTGGAAAAGCTCAAGGAGCTGATCCCGCGGCACATGTTCAAGATCCCGATCCAGGCGGCCATCGGCAGCCGCGTCATCGCGCGCGAGACGCTGTCGGCGATGCGCAAGGACGTGACCGCGAAATGCTACGGCGGCGACGCGACCCGCAAGAAGAAGCTGCTGGAGAAACAGAAGGCCGGCAAGAAGAAGATGCGCCAGTTCGGCAAGGTCGAGATCCCGCAGACCGCCTTCATCCAGGCGCTGAAGATGGACGGCTGAGAAGACAAGGCCGCGTCCCCCTCTCTCTCGACCAGGCTGCAAGGCCATGCCCCCCGCTATGCCTCTTGCCGTCATGCTCCGGGCCTTCGCGACCTGACACCATCGTCCCGGTCGCCGGTCTTGGCCTCTCCTGCCGCTCGCGGCAGCTCGGGACCGCCGGGCACACCGTTCATCCGCTGCGGCGTGGCGGTCTGCGCAGCCTTGGCCTTGGCGCGCCGGGTGCTGCGGGGCGCCGTCTTCCCATCGCCGCGAGGGCGGCCCGTTCGGCGTCCCAGCCTGCTGCGCCTCGATATCCCCGCCATGGCTCGTGACCTCGCGCGGCGGCGCTGAAAGGGGATCTCGATCCCGGCCGGCCGGAAGCGCGGTTGGACACCCTGGCCTTGCCCGGAAGGGGCCGGCCATCGTCGGCCGATGCCGCAAACCGGCCGGCGTTGGCCGCATGGCCGCCGCCGCGCCTGCCCGGCTTCGCAGCACCGCCCGCCAGCGTTTTCGCGGCGGCGATATCCTGGGTCAGTAGGGCGCGGGTGCCGCTGTCACTGGCGGCGGCGCATAGGGGTCCTGTCCCATCTGCACCTGGCTGTTGGCGGCCTGCTCGCTCAGCAGTTGCCCGGCGGTCTGCATGTCGCGCCCCGCGCCCTGCATGGTTTCGCAGCCTGCGACCGCCATCCCTGCCATCAGCAAACCGATCGTCAGAATCCGACGCATTTTTTGTTCCTTTCTTGCTGCTCGTTTCTGCGCGAAGCCTAAACCAGCCAAGAACCCCCTCAAGCCAGAGCGCGGCGTCCCCCGCCGCAATCGGCAAGGAATGACCCGCCCGCAGCGGGGTTTCCGGCGGATCCCGGCCGATGCCCGGCTCGGTGCCGCCTGCCGGACCGGGCCGGTCGCAGGAAAAAGGTCGCGGATTGATGCAAATCAAAGGCGGCATCGCCGGATCATGCTTTGAATCGGCAGCCGACAGGAGAATCTGCATGGATCTGAATGCCCGCAAGGCCACTCTCGCCGCGCGCCGCGAGGCCATCGTCGCCGATCTTGCCCGCATCCGGGACGAGCTCGACGCCCCGCTGCCGCAGGAGTGGGGAGAGGCCGCCGTCGAGCAGGAGGATGACGAGGTCCTTCAAGCCCTTGGCAATGCCGAACAGGTCGAGTTGCGCCGGATCGACGCCGCCCTTCGCCGCATGGAAGAGGGCGAATACGGGTTCTGCACGCGCTGCGGCGACACCGTCCAGCCGGCAAGGCTGGACCTGCTGCCCGATACGCCGTTCTGCGCCGGCTGCGCGCCGCGGGGTTAAGGCCGCGATCACATGCCGGATTGGGCCTCGTGGCTTTCCCGCGTGATCACCTGCCCTGCGCTCTGAATGTCGCGTCCCGCCCCCTGCACCGTCTGGCAGGCGGCCAGAGCAAGCAGGGCAAGCACAGGCGCCGCATGAAGGATTCGTTGCATATTCAATCTCCTGCCAGGGTTTGCTTTCCGGTTATAACGCCCGCGACCGAAGCCGGTTCCGGCGGGCGTTAACGGCCTCTTAACCGCGGGCTGCTAGACAGGCGGCATGCGTATGATTCTGATGCTTGTCCTGTTCCTTTCGGCCTGCGCCTCGCCGGCACCGCAATTCCTGGGCGCCACGCGGCACGACATCACGCTGGACGGGATCCGCTTCGCCGTGTTTCACGACGGCCCCCAGGCAGAGGTGATCCGGCTGGGCTATCTGACGCGCCGCGAACGCGCGCCGGTGCCGGCGCTCATGGTGATCGCGGCCGAGCGCACGACCGGCTGCACGGCGATCCCGAACAGCCTGCGCAGCCGCATTCCCGGCGATACCGGCGAGGCGCGGCTGTCGCTGCGCTGTCCCGGCGGCTGAACCTGCACCGGGGGCGCTGCGGCCCGGTCAGTCCAGAAATTCCGCGACCGCCTCGGCAATCTCGGCCGGGCGGTCGGCATGGAGCCAATGCCCGGCGCCGGGAATGACGCGGATCTCGGCCTGCGGGAAATGCTCGCGGATCGCCTGGACCTGCGGCGCCCGGCAATAGTCCGACTCCGCGCCGGCAAGGAACAGGGCCGGACCGGTAAAGCTGCCCTTGGGAACGTCGGGCCAGCCGGTCAGCCGGGGCATCTGGTCGCGCAGCGCGGGCAGGTTGAACTTCCAGCGCGGCGGATCGGCCTTCAGGTCCAGAGATTGCAGCAGAAAGGCGCGCACGCCCGGATCGGCGATCCGTTCGGCCAGCCGCGCATCGGCTTCGGAGCGCAGGCGCAGGCCGGTCAGGTCCACCGCTTCCATCGCATCGATATGGTCGCTCTGGCTGTGGCCATAGGCAAAGGGCGCGATGTCCAGGACCACCAGGCGGCGCAGCAGCTCCGGGCGGGTCAGCGCCAGCATCATCGCGGCCTTGCCCCCCATCGAATGGCCCAGGACGTCCGCCTGGCCGCCCTGCGCGGCGATCACCTCGGCCAGGTCGCCCGCCAGGGCGGGATAGCCGTGATCGGGGTCGTGGAAGCTGTCGCCATGGTTGCGCATGTCGACCGAGATCACCCGCCGGGTCTCGGCCAGCCGGCGGGCGAGGCCGCCCAGATTGCGCCCCGAACCGAACAGCCCATGTGCCAGCAGCACCGGCGGCCGATCCGAATCTGTTCCTGTGACGGTCGTGTTCAGCATCATGGCCCGCAACCTAACGGCACTGGCGAAGCGGCGCCAGAGGCGTTAGCCTTGCCGAAAAACGGGATTGGTGGGGGCGATGGGCATCGAGAGGATCCGGCCGATGGCCGACGAGGTGGCCAGCCTGATGGCGGCGCGGTTCGGCGGCCTGCGGCGCGGCCAGCAGGCCGATCTGGAAAGCATGCTGCGCAAGCGCGGCGGGGCGCTGCCGCGGCGCCTGCGGCGCGAGGCGCGCTTCATGGCCGAGGCCGACCGCATGGCAGGCCAGCCGAAGCTGGCGCGGCAGGTCGATTTCGAGCGGCTGGCGCGGGCGCACAGGGCGCTGACGGGCTATCTGCGGCCGCTGGGGCAGGGATCGCGGCTGCAGGGCGGCGCGCTCTCCCTGGCGTCCAGCGTTCTTTTCGGGCTGCTGCTTTTGGCCTGCGTTGCGCTGTGGATCATGGTGCGGCGCGGGCTGGTCTGAGCCTGCGCCGCGGCGGGCTCACATGCCGCTGTAAAGCGGGAAGCGCGCGCAAAGCGCCTCGACCTCGGCCTTGACGCGGGCCTCGACCTCGGCATTGCCCGCCTCGCCATGCGCGGCCAGCCCGTCCACCACCTCGACGATCCAGCGGGCGATCTGGCGGAACTCCTCCTCCTTGAAGCCCCGCGTGGTGCCGGCCGGGGCGCCCAGACGGATGCCCGAGGTCACGAAGGGCTTCTCGGGATCGAAGGGCACGCCGTTCTTGTTGCAGGTGATATGGGCGCGGCCCAGGGCCGCCTCGGTCGCCTTGCCGGTCACGCCCTTGGGGCGCAGGTCCGCCAGGCACAGGTGGTTGTCGGTGCCGCCCGAGACGATGTCGATGCCGCCGCGCATCAGCTCGTCCGCCATGGCGCGGGCATTGGCGACGACCTGCGCGGCATAGTCCCTGAACTCGGGGCGCAGCGCCTCGCCGAAGGCCACCGCCTTGGCGGCGATCACATGCATCAGCGGGCCGCCCTGCAGGCCGGGGAACACGGCCGAGTTGATCTTCTTGGCGATCTCGGCATCGTTGGTCAGCACCATGCCGCCGCGCGGGCCGCGCAGCGATTTATGCGTGGTCGTGGTCACCACATGGGCATGCGGCAGCGGCGAGGGATGCTGGCCGCCCGCCACCAGCCCGGCGATATGGGCCATGTCGACCATCAGCCAGGCGCCCACCTCGTCGGCGATCTTGCGGAATTCGGCCCAGTCCCAGATCCGCGAATAGGCGGTGCCGCCGGCCAGGATCAGCCTGGGCTTCGTCTCATGGGCCTTTTTGCGGATCTCCTCCATGTCCAGCAGCTGGTCCTGCTGGCGCACGCCGTAGCTGACGACGTTGAACCACTTGCCCGACATGTTGACCGGCGAGCCATGCGTCAGGTGGCCGCCCGAATTCAGGTCGAGCCCCATGAAGGTGTCGCCCGGCTGCAGCAGCGCCAGGAACACCGCCTGGTTCATCTGGCTGCCGCTGTTCGGCTGGACATTGGCGAAGCCGCAATCGAAGAGCTGCTTGGCGCGTTCGATGGCCAGCTCCTCGACCACGTCGACATATTGGCAGCCGCCGTAATAGCGCTTGCCGGGATAGCCTTCGGCATATTTGTTGGTCAGGACCGAGCCCTGCGCCTCAAGCACCGCCTTCGAAACGATGTTCTCGGACGCGATCAGCTCGATCTCGTCGCGCTGGCGGCCAAGCTCCTGGCGGATCGCCCCGAAAATGGCAGGGTCGCGG